>NZ_WTKW01000189.1:0-8275 GCF_011378745.1 Pseudoalteromonas sp. Z1A6 | reverse complement strand
CAGCATATCGCTGCGCGCCTTTTTCTATTTTAAAGCGTTATTACAAGTCTTGATGCGGACCAAACACTTCATAATGAATCTGCTCGTTTTTAACACCTAATTCAAGTAACTGGTTTTTTATAAATGCCATAAAACCGGCAGGACCACATAAGTAAAAGTCACCATTACTCAATGGTAGCTGTGCTTGTACTGCGTTTAGGTTCATTAACCCAGTAAAGTCAGCGCCCTCTGTCGCTTGGTTAAACCACGTCATTGTTTGTAAACGGTTATAAACTGCATTTAACTCATTTAAATATTTTGAAAACGAATGCTGCTGAGTATTTTCGCAGGCATGTAAATACATAATCTCTTGATTAGAGTTGTCACTTAATAACGTTTCAAGCATAGCCAGCATTG
The DNA here is from genome assembly GCF_011378745.1 of Pseudoalteromonas sp. Z1A6. NCBI lineage: Bacteria > Pseudomonadati > Pseudomonadota > Gammaproteobacteria > Alteromonadales > Pseudoalteromonadaceae > Pseudoalteromonas > Pseudoalteromonas sp. Z1A6. Next base: position 7,879 of record NZ_WTKW01000189.1, on the reverse strand, counting down.
GCGTTTGCCCAACACCTGCTGAAATGAGTACCGCTGGGTTTGTGTTATTGCGTAAAAAGAAGTCTCCTGCCGGCGGGTATAACTCAACAATAGTGCCTTGCTCTAATGAGTGTAAATAATTAGACACCATGCCAGGCTTTGGCTGTAGCTCTTTTTTAACACTAATACGGTAGTTTTTAGCGTTACTTTTTTGCGAAATAGAATACTGGCGAATTTCTTCATATTCAGCGCCCTCTGGCTTAACTTTAATACCTAAATACTGCCCTGGTTTATGTGTAATAACAGCTTCGCCATCAACTGGCGTAAGTGTAAAGCTCGTTACTAGTTCTGATTCAGCCTGTTTGTTGGTTATTTCAAATTGGCGAGTTCCCGCCCAACCACCGTGTTTATTTTTACTGTGCTCATACAAAGCAGCTTCTTCGGTTATACAAATATCAGCAAGTACGCCGTAAGCTTCGCGCCAAGCGTATTCAACATCGGGAGTAAATTGCTCAGGAATAAGCTCTTTTAAAGTACCAATTAAATGCGCACCTACAATAGGGTAATGCTCAGGTAAAATATTCAAGCTTGTATGCTTATGATTAATACGTGTTAGCGCTTCTTTTAATACGGCTAAATTATCAATATTTTGTGCATACGCAGCCAATGCATTAAAAAGTGCAAATTGCTGACGACCTGTATCTTGATTCGCCATATTAAAAATATTTTTAAGCTCAGGATTATGGCTAAATAAACGCTTATAAAAATGATCGGTAACAACCGTACCCGCCTGCGCTAATAACGGAACTGTGCTTTTTACAATCTCAATGGTTTTATCAGATAACATATGTGTTTCCTATGGATGAACTAACCACGACGCCCATCAACACGACGCCGCGTTAATATAGGTGTGCAGTGAATTAAAAATAATGAAAAAGCCACTAACCACAGCAAAGCACTTATTTGCCAAGCAAGGTGAGGCCCAATAATAAAAGGGAGTAATGAACGAGTAATAGCGGCCACAAGCAAAAACGCAAAAGCAACAGCCATGTAATGAGGAATAGCGAGTGTCCGCCCTGTATGACCATGTGATACACGCGTCATCATTGCTAAAATCATCATACCTATTGTGCCAATAGTGATTAAGTGCAGCGCATCTTTAAATTGTATTGCACTGCTATAAAAGCTAAATGCAACCATCATTAACCCTACGCCTAACGCTAAGTAGGAAAAATGTAAAGACCATAACAACGGCACTCTCAATACCTTGCTATCCCACCAAAAACCTGCCCTGACCAGGTGAAGCGCAGCAACAGTTGCAACAACTAACGCAGGATTAATCGTGTTCAAAAACAACTTGTTGATGAAAAATAAAGTGATAGCCAAAATAGATAAATACATCACCGCTTTATCTATTTTAGGAGTGCGAACTTGTGCGGTTAAACCTAGACCTTTAGCGGTAAAAAATGGTAAAACGCGACCCGCAACAATGCCAACTAGTAAAGTAATGACCAGTACTGCGGTATCAACCACACCAAGTGCAAGCTGCATGTTTTGTTTTAAAACAAGTATTAAATACAATACATTGAGCCCACAAAGCACAGCTAAAATAGCTAAAAACGGATAGTTACTTTTGCTATTGGCTTTTAATAACATATTAGCCAGTACTGCTATGGCGCCTAGCCACCAAATAACTTGTAATGTAAGTGCAGCATATAAATTAAAATGAGCAATATCAGGCAATATCACAAAAAAGGCTAAGCGCGCTGCAAGCCATATAAACGTAAGCCACATAAGGGCTTTCCCACTTATGCTCGGTACGCCTGTCCATGTTTGTGCAGCGGTAAGTAAAAAGCCAACAGCTACAACTCCTGCAAAGCCAAACAGCATTTCGTGCGCGTGCCATAATGTCGCAGGTATCGATGAGTGCCAACTTGCATGGCCTGTTAAAATAAGTAGCCAATACCCCACCGAAAAAAATGCCAATAAGCCACCGCCTAAAAAGAAAGGTCTAAAAGCGAGCATCCATAATGGCCATTGAGATACTTGATGAATAGCAACGCGGGCTGGCATTGGCTCAGTTAAGTTTATAGGGCGCATTATCGTACCTCTTGCCCTAAACCATGTTGTGCAACACAGCGCAGTACGTAACTTACTTTTAAAATAGCAGCAATAACAATAGTGCCAATATGAGCTGATACTTGCACCGCCATGGAAAAGTACTCAGCAAACGGGTAGCTAATTAAAATACTTGCCGTAATACACACTAAACTCACAGCTAATGCAGTATTGGCAGCAAATAATACTGTTTCGTATAGTGAACTAAACTGTGTTTGATTATTTAAATTATTCAGCATTAGTGTGTTCATGGCGATCTCTGTAACTAACTACGTTACTTAGCTATTACACATACTGTGCCAATAATTTTATTCATTTAAATTCAATAAGTTAAATTAAATCACTTTACACTATGAGTCTTTATGACCTACTATAAATTAACTCACAAAAACACAAACAGGTCATTTTGACATGAACCAGCAATTCAACCTTACCCAAGTTGCTCTAGAGCTTGCTCAAAGTACACTGCACGAGCATAGTTTTGATCAATTACTAGCAACGGTTGAGCGGGTGATTCCTAGTGATGCAAGTGCGTTATTAGTGCTTCAGGGCGAGCAATTAAAACCACTGGCAATTAAAGGGTTAATGTCCGACAGCCTTGGCAGACGATTTAAAATAGTAGAGCACCCTCGCCTAGAAGCTATTTGCAAAAGCACACTCGCGCTACAATTTGCGCACGACTGCCCACTACCCGATCCATACGACGGATTGCTATTAGCTAAAACCGGCGACATACCGGTACATGCATGTTTAGGTTTACCCCTTTATGATAAAAACGCACTACTTGGCGTACTTACGTTTGATAGCCTTAACGCCAATGCATTTAACAGCATAAGCGCTGATACACTCAATACCTTACAAACGCTGTGTAGTGCGCACTTTAAAACAGCTTTAGAGCTTGCCCATTACAAACAGCATGCACAGCACTCAAGTGCATTAGTGCAAGAACTAAATCGTGAAGCGTTAACACGGGACGGCGGTGAAATTATTGGTCAAAGTCCGCTAATGCAAACACTTAAAAACGAAATTAAACTCGTTGCAGCATCTAACTTTAGCGTGCTTATATTAGGTGAAACAGGGGTAGGGAAAGAGCTTGTAGCGCGTAATATTCACTTAAATTCAGCTCGAAAAGATCAACCGCTTATTCACTTAAATTGTGCATCACTTCCTGAGAACCTTGCTGAAAGTGAATTTTTTGGTCATGCGAAAGGGGCTTTTACAGGCGCACAAAATTCGCGCCAGGGTAAATTTCAATTAGCTGATGGCGGCACGTTATTTTTAGATGAAATAGGCGAACTGCCCCTGGCCATGCAAAGTAAACTATTACGAGTGCTACAAAGTGGCGAAATACAAACGGTAGGGGAAGACACGCCAAAGTACGTAGATGTACGCGTCGTTGCTGCAACCAACAGAAACTTAAAAGAAGAAGTAGCTCAAGGTCGCTTTAGAGCCGATTTATACCATCGCCTCAGTGTCTACCCTATTACTGTGCCACCACTTAGTAAACGCGAGCACGACATAACACTCTTAGCTGGTTATTTTATTGAGCAAACAGCCCGTAAATTAGGGATAAAACAATTAAAACTAAGCCCTGAAGCGCAAGTACTGCTTAATCAGTACAACTGGCCAGGTAACGTTCGCGAGCTTGAACATGTCATTAGCCGCAGCGCCCTAAAAGCAAAACAAAGCCAATGGCAAAATCCAATAATAACCATTACAAGCGAGCACTGTGATTTAACCCCAAGTGCGCCACAAAACTCTCTAGTAGCAAGCCAAAGTACAACCAACACCTTGATCAACCAACCTTTAAAGCAAGCTGTAGAATCGTTGCAATACAACGTAATTACCGAGCAATTAAAGAAGCATAACTACAACTGGTCAGCAGCAGCAAGAGTACTTGAATTAGATAGAGCTAACTTAGTACGCTTGGCTAAACGCCTAGGCATAGAAGTAAAAAAAACACTATAATCATTTAAAACACAGCTAAAATGCTGCTAAAACTATTGATTAGCAGCTAACTTACTAAAGTGTGTTTTTAACAACCCTGCAAAAGCTTGTACTTTAGCAGTGCGATGTACTAGGTGATGCGTGACTAACCATACATCGGTAGGCCAGCTTAACTCACTGTGTAATATAGGTACTAAATCAGAATATTGCGCCGCTACGTCATGCTGTAATCCGCCAATGCCTAGCCCTTTAATTATTGCACGAGTCGCTTCTGCGGTTTCAGATACTCGCAGCTTAATTTGCGATGCAGGAATATGTTCATCAGCCCATGCAAAATAAGGCACGCGGGCATTAAAACCCGCTACACCCGATACAAAATTATGTTGCTGTAAATCACTTAATAATTTAGGCATGCCGTACTTATTAATGTAACGCTTATTAGCATACAAGCCAGACGAAAGCTGCGCCAAATGCTGAGCAATATAATCGCCCTCATCAGGTCTTGGGCCTGCACGCACTGCAATATGCGCTTGTCCGTGATCGAGCCTTAACCTTTTTTGTTCTAAAATAACTTCTAACTGCACTTGCGGATGTAGCGCCTGAAATTGCTCACATACATCACCAAGTACATCCATAAAACCACTTACCGTCGTTAGTAATAAACTCCCTCTAAGGGTGCTATCGGCTGCTGCTATATCGTTATGTAACTGCTCTAAGGAGCTATGAATAGTTTGCGCCGTTGCAAATAACTTGGTGCCAATTTCAGTAACCTTGTAACCACGGGCATGGCGATGAAAAAGCCGTGCATTTAAGTTTTTTTCAAGATTATTAATTCGTCTAAGCACTGTGCTGTGGTGCACATTAAGCTCTTCTGCGGCCGCCGTTAACGTACCTAAACGCGCCACTTCAAACGCCACTTTAACGTCTTGCCAATCTTCAAATTTAATCGCCATTCTGCTTACCTTATACTTATGTGCATTTACGCACACAAGTGTTGCGTTTATTGGGGTTTTCTACAAGCAAAATTTTGCTACATTAGCGTTGTAAGTTTAAACACTAAAAGGTCACTAGCATGTCAGCACCAAAAATTATCGCCCTAGCAGGAAGTCTTCGACAAGAAAGCTTTAATCAAAAAATTATTAATGAGGCAGCACGTTTTGCTCTACAAACAGGTGCTGAAGTAGAAGTAATAAAACTAAACGAATTAAACATCCCACTATTTAACGAAGATATTGAAGCGCAAGGTACACCAAGCGATGTACAGCTTTTAAAAGATAAACTACGTGCAGCTGATGGTATTTTACTAGCAAGTCCTGAGTACAACGGTTCCATTACCGCTGCACTTAAAAATGCTATTGATTGGGCCTCACGTACAGAGCAAGGTGCGGTTCCAGCTTTTCGCAATAAAGTAGTCGCTTTATTTTCAGCATCCCCAGGCGGGCTTGGCGGGTTACGCGGTTTAAATCATGTACGTGATATATTAAGTGGTATTGGGTCGTTAGTACTTGCAGATCAACTTGCAATACCCGCTGTACACACGTTGCTTGATGAAAATGGCCAAATTAATGAACCTGTTACAGCTGAAAAAGTATCAGCACTTGCTCATCAGTTAGTAAGCGTAGCAAGTAAATTAAAATAATTTAGTACGCCTTACCAAATAACTAATTACTTTGTCGCCGCTATTTTTGCGGCGATAAAGTCTGTATGCGTTACATATAAAAGCCCAGCTACTTTACGTATTACATAGTCTTCTTGCGGATCTATTTCGCCATCAGCATAGGCCAAGCGCCATAGTAGTTCTATTATTTCAATGCGCTGAACTGCACTACAATGCTCATTAATTTGTTTTGAAAACTGAAAGTAGTCAATAGCGCCTTCTAAACTACTTGCTGCGTTAGTGGTTAGCTCTTCAACTTCTGAATCTGTTAAATTAAAGTATTTTTTTAAGGTTACAGTCAGGGTTTGTTGTTCATTATGGTCAAGCTTAGTATCAGCACGCATAACCTCTATAAGCAATGCCGCAACTGCTGTTTTTAAATCATGCTGCTTTATACTAGGTTCCTGATCATCGAATACAGCAAAAAGCTGCTTTATTTGTTTGAACATCACATTATCCCTTTTTGGGTGTTAGACTAAAGATAAAGAAATCGAACTTGTATGAGTAGTTAATGGGTATTAAGTTCGCAAATTAAAGGATACATTTTTATGAAAGGATTAAATACACCACGCTTAGTTATTGGCAGCGCATTGGTGGCCCTTTCGAGCGTCGGCACTGTATTTGCCGAAACTGTCGAAAAAGAAAAATCATACGACTTTGATAATAAAGTACATTACTACCAAACTAAAATTGGCGAAGACAACTATAAAATAGAAATACAGTCAGACGATTACAAACACTTCGCTAATCAAAGTATGTTTTTACTGCGCCATGCAGATAGGTTATGTCGTGGCAGAACCTTTATGTTAAAGGTCCTAGAAGGCGTGCAAGAATACGAACGCTTTCCAACTAAACCACGAGCCTACCAACCAGCCTTAAATGTTTTACTACAATGCGAAACTAAAGAAGATACAAACAAGGGTAAGTAACCTTAGTCTTTATAACCCCAAGGTGCTGATGGTGGAGTAATCGGTTTCGTTAAATCAAAATCCACCTTAAACTCACGTCCTTGGCGAATTAATCGATAAGTAAATACTTCTGGGTAAATATACATTTGCCATGTATTACCTACAGACTGTGCAATGCCTTGTTTTACAAATAACTCTTTAGAGTATTGGTCTGCTGGAAACGACTGTATTTGCGCAGACCCTGCATCAAGCGTATGGCCACCATACATGGTTGATGCGTCGTCAGTTCCATCTTTATGACGATGATCGTGCTTTAAACTTAAGCCACTCCCCGTTTTAGTTATGATCCACGTACGTGATGCATCGTCTCCTACATGAAACGGCACTTGTAACTCAGTCTCGCTACATTTACGTACATGCATAACCAGCTTTTTATCTGTAAATGAGCTTGGCCCTTTCGCGTTATCTACCGCTACTTCACCTTCAAAAGCTTTACCGCAATGCGCTGCAATACTATTAAAAAAGGCATTATGAGTAGGAATAGACACTAACGGTGCAGGGCGTGCAAAAGCTGTCGATGAAGCAACTATTAAGGTTGCTGGAGTTAATAATTTCATATGTTTCTCGTTATAGTTATTTTAAAACACCTGTAATAGTACAGTTTTCTTAAGTACTTTATTAGAAGTATCTATATAAAATTTAGAACAAGACAACTAGGTAAAACTACTAAATAGCGATTAACGACTAAATATCTCAGCCTTCATTAACAATCCTACTTTTATAAATATTAATTACACACCTCAACTAGCCACTGGCCAATTATTTAATCACCATTTGTGATGCCTGCTTAATTGGCCCGAAAGTTCAGCTTTTAGCTGTGTCACATGCTACTAATCCAGCAAAAAGGCTTAGTAAGAAAACTTTGCAGCGCCTATCGCGTTAGCCAATAACGCATGGGTTGGCACAGGTGTAATTATTTTAGAGGGTGTGAGTATTGGTGAAAACAGTATTGTGGGTGCGGGTGCTGTCGTTACTAAAAATGTAATGCCTAATACCCCAGTAGCGGATAATCCAGATCGTGAAATAAGAACACTGTAGTTATTCTCGATGTGATTTTAACGTTGGGAGTCGCTACGCTCGCATCAGCGAGCACTTTAACTCGTTAAATTAAGTGAATTATTCACTAAGAGACACTCCGCTATAGAGGAATACCTGAATCACTTTTTCTACAAGCATAAAAAAGCCCGAATCGTTAGATTCGGGCTTTCTA
>NZ_WTKW01000188.1:0-8281 GCF_011378745.1 Pseudoalteromonas sp. Z1A6 | reverse complement strand
TCTATATCGGGGTATATATTACGTGGGCTTTATGACAAACATGTGAAATTGGGGTGTGAAAAACAAAAAACCCATTACAATTTTGCAATGGGTTTTGTTAACAAATAATTTAATGTGTTATTACTTACCTATTAAGACTTAAAACTTGTAGCTAATACCAACTTTAGCCAGCCAAGCTGATGACGATGAACTGATTTGCGAGTAATTACGCACATCCGCACCGCCAAAACTGTTGTCTATTATATATCTGCCTTGATCATCAAGACCACCAAAGTCATAAATAGTTTGGTTAGAGTAACCTAAGCGTTTTTCTACACCCCAATCGCTGTTTAGAAGGTTTGCGAAATTATCAATCATTAGATAAACCTCACCAGTGTGACCTTCAGCAAAGCCAGGTATTTCTTGCTTAATGCTAACGTCCATTGTAGTAACCCAAGGTTGCGTTGCTGTATTTTTACCTAAGATCCCACCACGTTGAGATATACCAGCACGCTCTAATAACGGTTCTAACTCAGCCCAAGTCATTTTAGAATCAGCCCAATTTACATTCGGATCATCAGCACCTGTAGGAATATAAGGTAAGTAAGCACCATTAGTGAATAAAGAGCTAGTATCACCTAAGTCTTCATCTTTATACATATTCATTGTGTAACTAAATGGGCGACCTGAACGACGTTCAAAATAAACATTGAACTTGGTTGCATATCCTTCAAAAAATTCAGTGTTATACGCTAAGTTAATTTTAAAGCTGTGCTCAACTTCGTAAAAGCCACGTGCTGCAATATCTTCATTACGATTTACAGTAATATTGTGCTTATAGTTACCTTCTGCCTGAGAAGCTGAACCTGCTGATGATTCTGTAACATCTTGGTGAGCATAGCTTGCCGATACAAACAGACCATTATCCCATTGTTTAGCAATACCCGTTGAAATAATAATTGAACGACCATCATCCGATGAATTCGTCATTTCTATATCAACATTATCGCCACTGTAAATACTTTGATTGATAACACGTTCGCCGTCAGCTGCTAAGCCCACTGGGTTAATAGACGAATTATGCCATACTGCTTCATTCTCTTTTTTATGGTAAGCAATTTCAGCTTGCCATTTAAAGCCATCACCTAATAATTCAGAGTCAAACTCATATTCAAAACCTATTTGAGTACGAATGCTTGAAGGCAATTTAAAGTCAGGGTCGATATACGCAACACTACCTGCGCCTTGCTCTAATGTATTTTTTATTTCATCAGGTACCTGAGTAATATCAGCTGTGTTATTTGCATAGTAATCATTAATTACATCGTTTTGTGCTGATACTAAGGTAATACCGTCACTTTGGAATGAGTTGTTATACCAAACGTTTGGTATACCACCTTGGAAACGACCAATCCCACCATTAATAGTAAGCGATTCCGTTGCGTAGTATTTAAAACCTACACGAGGAAGTATAATATCTAGACCATCAAGGTTTTCTTGGTTGGTAAAGCCATACGTATTAGCAAAATTCTCGTTTAAAGTTGGCTTATCATCTGATGATAAACGCTCGTAACGAAGACCGGCTGTGACTTCTAAATCATCACCTACATAAAAAGTATCTTCTATATAAAGTGCTAGCTGGTTACGTCTTACGTCGTAAGCTGTGTCAGCCGAATCATTAGTGTAAGCATTTTGATAAGAGAAATCATAAGAACCAATCTGACGATTTTCAAAATTTTCTAAGCTATCAAATTTCCATGAACCAAGCGAGTTTTGAGCAAATAGGTTATATAAACGAAGTGACTCGTACTGAGCTCCAAAGTTTATTTCATGCTCATCCATTAAATACGTAGCGTCTAATGTAAAAGTTAAATTTTGTGTTTCTGAACGGTTTGCATGGCGGTATTGATCGGTACCAAAGCTGTAAGAAGGACCATTTCGACCGTCTTCTTCAACAGTAACACTTCCTAAGTTAGAGCGAGTTGCACTATCAGAGGTAACATCTTTATACGACACACCAATTTCTGTTGAAAAGTTTTCAGTCCAATCAGAGTAAAGTTTAGATGAAAAGTTATTAAACTTAGTTACGTATGCATAAGTGCTTGAAACTAAGGCTATATTGTCACCGCCTGTACTAGAGTTACGCTCATCTTGGTCGTCTTGCCATTGATAAGTAAAATCTAAGCGATGATCGTCGCTTGCGTTCCAGCTTAATTTAACTAACAAGTTTTTATTTGTATCTTCAGGTGCACCGGCTAATGAATCTGTCAATCCGTATTCATTATTTAAGATAGAAATGAAACGATTATAGTTAGCTTCAGAAGTATTAAATTCATTTGAAGCACCAGAGCCATCAAAACCATAGTCTAAATCCTGTTCGCTTGACCATTCTGCATAGTTAACAAAATAAAACAGTTCATCTTTAATAATCGCTCCGCCGACATTAAAACCAAATCTTTCTTCAGTTTTAATCGGCTCTACTTTATTTGTAGAGTAAGTTTTATGACCTAACTCATCAAGATCGTCTTCTTGTACAATACTATCAACATCGCCAGCTATCTCAGGGGTAGAAATTTCGTAAAAGCCAGAGAACTTAAATTCATTTGTACCAGATTTTGTTACCGCATTAATAGTACCGCCACCAAAGTTACCTTTAGAAGCTGAAAACGGAGATACATCAACAGAAACTTGTTCAATAGCATCAAGTGCTACAGGAGGCTGAGAAGTGGGGTAGCCACCAAAGTTCAAGCCAAAGTCATCATTTTGGCCGATGCCATCAACAGTTAAACCATTCGAGCGAGGGTTACTACCGGCAAATGTAAGCTCGCCATTGCCATTAATGCTGGCAAGCGGGTTTAAGCGCGCAATATCTTTAATATCACGATTAAAACTTGGCATGTTTTCAATTGTGTCAGAGCCAAATGTGCTGCTAGAACCACCTGATTGTTGAACAATTTTATAACCAGACACTTCAATCTTTTCGATGTTTAGCGGAGCAAGCTGCGAGCTTAAACGATAAGTTTCACCAAGATTTAAATAGATGTTTTCAACGGTAGTATCGTTAAACGTATCAGAATCGATGATAACCGTGTAAGGGCCACCTACACGTAAACCATTAGCGATAAACGTACCACTTTCGTTTGTAGTTAGTTCGCTAATAGTTCCCGTTGGTTGGTGAACTACTTTGATTTTAACGTTTGCAGCACTGCCACCTGAAGGCGTTGTAATTTTACCACGCATTGCAGATGAAGTATCAGCAGCCATTGCGCTTGTAGAAACACCTAGCGCTAAAATTACCGCTCCAGTTAATTTCGAAAGGCGAAGCTTAGTCATAATGTTGATTTCCCGTGTGTAGGTTATATAAATTTAATACAGCTTATTTGTCAGTCGTCATTTTCAGTGCCGTTTCTAACTCTTTTGCAGAAGGGTCAAATAGGGCATTTAGTAATCCAGCTAATCGAATACCCGCTTGTTGTAAGCGCGTCTTTATAATTGGAGTATTGTTATATATGTAGCTATAACCAATTTCGTTGTTGGTATATTTATAAATTTTTGTGGCTAAATTATGAGATTCTTCAACCCATGTCATAGGTGAGCTTTGTAAATACTCAGCAATTAACTCGCTGTTATTTGTATCAATAAATTGTGCGTACTCAGTAAACGATAAATTCTCGTTCTCAACTAACTTTGTATCCCAAAGGCTGTGAAGATTTGTTTCTTCGTTAAAAAATGAAACCTTAATACGGTTGCCACCTCTATCTTCACTTCGACCAGCATGAAATGGTTGGTGACTGTCGCCCACCAAATGTACTAAAAAACGTAAACTGAACTGTTTAGCATCTAAGGTGCTATTTTTATCAGTGAGCGTTTGCATTGAATAGTGAATGCCTTCTAGGATATTACTTACAGATTCTTTGTTTTTAGTGTGCTCGTGATTGAAGCTGAAAGATTTTCCTGGTGCTGCATTAATATAATGCCAACGAGATGATTGCTTTTGCCAAAACTCGCCAGGGGCAGAGCGCATTTCATCAGGCCACGTTGATATTTGTGCAAGTGATTCACCATCAAGGTAGGGTTGTATTGCCGCTTTAGTTGTTTCGCTTATATGAGATTCTGCAATCTTACCTACAATGCGGTGGCCATTTTGACCCCAAGCATGTGAGTCAGTGCTTGTAAATATTGCACTAATCAAAAGCGCAGAAGATATCGAGTACTTTATATTGCTATGCATTAGAACTTCCTTAATGAATATTTCATGGCGTTGCTACAGGCTAATGCGGTCAATTGTCCTTACTTTTGGTGTTGATAGGAAGGACTCATTAAAATTCATAGTTTCTTATTCACATTACTTTTAAATCAATAGTTTATGTTTAACAGGTAAAATTACTTGTTGTAATAAGTAAGCGAAATTGTTCAAATGCACTATATAGTCTATTTTTGAGTGGCATTGCTTTGAATTTTAAAAATATCGTGTTGCACAAAATGTTAATTGTTACATTTTTGTTTCTATTATTGGTCGTTACGTGGGTTTGCGGTCAAGTTAGTGTATACAATGATGAATTACACTTTCCAGTTATGATCGAAACCTCAACAGAGTGTCAAACAACTGCAACAAGTAACAAAGGCCAATTAATTGTTTTTACGCAATCAAAAAAAATAGCTAAGTTATTAACACAAAAGTTATGCTCTGATAACGTGGTGGCTAAGCAATATGGCTCTGTAAAAGGGTATTGGGGGTATAGAACGGCAGACAGCTTTGAGTTTGTGGGTAAAGGAATTGCTGACTTAATTTTGGCTAAAAACAATATTATGGCAGCCTTTAAAGCAGAGTCGACCTATAACTACCAGCCCGTTGTTGGCTTTTCTGACTACACGGCTTTTTTTATATCTTCTAAAGAAAAACCTAGAGTTACTAAACAATACTTTTTAGATAAGCGCATAGGTTTGCTTGATTATCCGACCAGCCGATCAGGGCATATTTTACCAAAGCAAACGTTTAAAGAGTTGGATATTAATTTAGCCAATTTGAAAATCACTTATGCTAGCTCTCATAACGAATTACGTGATTTACTCGCTAATGGAAAAGTAGATATTATTGCTTCGTTTTGGAAAGAGAGCGACGAAAAACGTTTTTCAAAAAACTATATTACGCCATTGAGTAATAATATTTCTGGAACAAGATGGTATTTAAAAATGCAGCAAAACAACACTGATTTATTATGCGCAGTGCAGGAAAATTTGCTTGATATGTCTAAAGATCAAAGTTTGCATTACTATCAAAACGTCCAGCCATTTTGGCGCTGTGGCGCCAGCTCAGTAGGCTTAAAAGAGGAGGTTGGTGATGAGTAAGTATAAGCAATTACTTGTTATTATAAGTTTGTTTTTTATTTTGTCGTCTGTCTTTTATATTTCTGTAACTCAAAAAAGCCAGCAAGTAGCTAAACAAAAAATTACGCAGATAGAAAGGCAAATAGCACTCGACTTACCCTTACTCGATTTATCGAATGAGCTGCTAAAGCATTCAGGTAATAAAGATGCAGTTAACAGCTACATTAAAACTTTAAACAGCTACATTAATTCGAACGAGCTCAAAGTTGTTGCTATTGCACCAAAAAACGAGATGGTAACACCTGTAAACTCACACCAAATAATACGTAGTTTGAGCACTAATAATGGGTTCGTATTAGTTGTATTTAACGTCCAACAAGCCCACTTTACATTGAGCCATTTTATTTACTATTTTATATTTTTAGTATTAAGTGTATTGATTAGTTTTTGGGTGAAATTTGCGTTTATTAAACAGAGCAATAAGCAGTTTAATAATGCACAGCATCAATCAATTGAAGAGCCTACGCCGCTGATACTTATTGTTGACCTTAACGATAAAACATTATCAAGTAGTTGTAATACAGAACAAAAAATGTGTTTAGCCAATAAGCCATTGTGCTTTTATTTAGCACTTGTAGAGTATTGTACAAATAACGATGATGTAGCGCTTAGTCATAATAAAGATGTGCCAGAGGAGCTGCTAGAGCTTGCTAACAAGTATTTTTATAGGTTGGTCGAACTCGGCCATACGGTTAGAAAAAGGCCTAACTTTAATAATAGCCTAGAAAAAACCCTGAGCGAAGTACGTGCTGCATTAGATGAAGTACTCAGTGAGTATCCTGAAGAAAAAGAGTTATATTATCCACCTAAAGCATACGGGGAGGGTTCTCGCTCTCGTCTGCATAGTTATGGGCTGGCAAATATTAAAAAGGGCAGTATTGAAATAATAGGAAAGTAACAAGGTTACTTTCCTATTATTAGAGGCTATTTAGGAGTAAATTCAGCCGTTTTAAGAGGGCTGTTTTTTGATATAAAATCTTGAAGTGCTTGGGCATCTGTTTCGTCTGTACTAACAAAGCCTTTTTTATTTGTAAGCGCAGGATAGCCATCACCGCCTGATGCGTTATAGCTATTTAAGCTCATACGGTAAGTTTTATTTTTGTTCAAAGGTTGGCCGTTAATAACAACATTAACTAACTGATTATTTTTACGCTCAAACGATAGTTTATGGTATTGCAAGTAAGCGCCAGCATCCGGTGGGAAGCTCGTTACTGTATTTAAATAGTCCCATAAATCACTGCCTTGCCAATCCATGTAAGTAATACGATTTTTAAAAGGATGTACTTTTAAAATATCTTTATAGCTCACTTCACCAGCCTCTATTGAGCTGCGAATACCACCACCACTTATTAGTCCAAAGTCTGCACCCACTACATCCATTTGAGCTTGAATAATTACGCGTGCAAGATTTGTTTGTTGGTAGCGAACTTTGTTTCTGTCACCTTCTAAGCGAGCATCTACTTCACCAATGGTACCTTCAATTTGTTTAGCGCCTTTAGCTTGGTATACCGCTAAATAAGATTCAAGTTTTGAGTCTGGTTTAATGTACTCGTTTGCTAATACTTCTTTAGTTGAGCCATCAGCTTGTACTTTATCTACATACAAATTAACTGGCATCAGTTTGTAGTCTAGTAACGTTAATTTTCCGTTTTCAAGCTTAAACTCAGCTTTACCAACATATTTACCCCATTCATGGGCTTGCATAATGTAAGTACCGTTTTGTTGGTCTGGTTTACAGGCAAGACCTGGTTTAAAGCTATCGTCATTTACATTTGTATCGCTCATGCATACAGGTTCTTGAGAGTGGCCACCAATGATCATATCTAGCGTGTTTGCAGGAAGTGAGCGAGCAAGTGTTATATCACCGGGTGCGTTAATACCAAAGCTAGCATCAACATAATGACCCATATGAGTCAGGGCGATTGTAATGTCAGGGTTGTACTTAGCTTTTATTTCTTTCGCTAGTTTTGCTGTAACGTCAACAGGGTCTTTAAACTCTAAGTGCCCAATATACTGAGGATTACCAATTTTAGCTGTGTCGGTTGTTGTTAAACCAATAACAGCAATAGTTAATCCATTCTTTTTGAATATTTTATAGCTATCAAACGCGTGTTCGCCTGACTCTTTTTCAAATATATTGGCTGATAGAAAAGGAAAGTTCACCCATTTTTGCTGTTGCTTTAAAACATCAATAGGGTTGTCGAATTCGTGATTCCCCAATGCCATTGCATCGTAACCAATCAAAGACATACCTTTAAAGTCAGGCTCTGCTTTTTGTAAATCTGACTCAGGAATACCCGTATTAATATCGCCACCAGAGAGAAGTAATACCGCATGACCTTGTTTTTGAGCTTTACTGCGTAAAGAGTCAATCAGCGTTTTACGGGCTGCCATACCATATTCGCCTTTTTCGTTGTGCCAAAAGCGCCCATGATTATCGTTAGTATGAAGTACAGTAAGATATTGAGTTGCAGGAGAGTTACTTACACTTGAGTCGGTTGTAGCCGATGTACACCCAAGTACGCTTAAAAAAACTGAAAATAAAATAATTATTCGCATAAAATACCTGTCTATTAAGGCCCACTTAATTTATTGAGCGGCTAGTTTAAACTAGTTTTATGCGAAAAAAACGTACTTATTTACATTTCATCTTAATTACGGCTTGTCGCAGCAGTTTCTCTGCGTTTTAATTCTTTACTCGCATATTCAGATTTTTCATGGTTTGCTGCAATCATCCACGTTAAAAAGCTGGCAGGTAGCTTTGTGTAAGCTTCGCCTCGGTGTAAACCAAAGTCGCAAATTGTGTGTCGTGTGTTTGACATTATTATTACCAGTGTTTTTTATTTTGGTTGATAGTAGCAAAAGTACACACAGGGGAAAGATGATTTAGCTTTAGCTGTTTTAATTTTTATAA
>NZ_WTKW01000187.1:0-8375 GCF_011378745.1 Pseudoalteromonas sp. Z1A6 | reverse complement strand
AATTACTGGGTTAACATTTGTTAAGCAATGCTTACAATTG
The DNA here is from genome assembly GCF_011378745.1 of Pseudoalteromonas sp. Z1A6. Taxonomy (NCBI): domain Bacteria; kingdom Pseudomonadati; phylum Pseudomonadota; class Gammaproteobacteria; order Alteromonadales; family Pseudoalteromonadaceae; genus Pseudoalteromonas; species Pseudoalteromonas sp. Z1A6. Next base: position 8,335 of record NZ_WTKW01000187.1, on the reverse strand, counting down.
TTATTGCTCATTAAGTATTTAAACTAATTTAAGTAGAGCTTATGATTTTTTATATTATAGGGTTAAGTTTACTTGTTATTATTTTATGCGTTGCACTTTATGTAATTTACAGCAACGTACATAAAAGTCGGGTAAGAAAATCCAAAGAATACAACGTACTATTTGATAAAGACACAATAGTGGATGATTTAATCACTCAACTAACAGAAAAAAATCAAACACAAGAAAACCAAGATAAAACAGCTAAAGGTAAAGAAGAAATCCTTGCAACATTTGTTGAGTTACATCGCTCTGGTAGCTTTTGTGCACATTTGAGTGAACAGGAAATTATTTACTTTGTTAAAAAGAAATTAAACATGGAGAGTAATAAAAATGGATAGCGAAAAAGCAGTCCCAGCAGTAAAAAGTGACTCATTTATGAGTCGATTTGGTCGTCGTAATGTAATTGTTGTTTCATCAATTGTTGTTGTATTAGCCGTAATTGCAACCCTTACATCGCAAGTTGTTTCGTGGAATGAAGCAGATGAGCGTTTAGTACATCAATCGGCTTTTACAGGTAACTTGACAGTAATAAATCAAGCCGGCCCTTATTTAAAAGCGTTTGGTACTACATCGGCTTATAAAAAAGTAATTTCGATTAACTTTACGGGCGATGCCGGTGCAACAGCAAGCGCAATTGTACCGCTAATACCAATTCGATTTTTAGATACGACAACAGGTGGCGCACGAGGTGTTTCTCGTTTTAGATTGCCAGGCAATGTACCAGCAGCTGAATCGGGTGCTTTACGTGGTTTACTTAAAATACACGAAGAGTTTGGTTCACAAGAAACATTAATATCTAATTTATTAATGCGTGCAACCACTGAAAATGTAAAAGCGTCGGCGCGTATGATGTCGGTAGAGCAACATTACTCTGGTGGTAATGGTCAATTAAGCCAAGATTTTGCTGATCAATTAACAAACGGTATTTTTGTTACTGAACAAATTATTAGTACGGGTGAGCGCGATAAATCTGACGATTTAGGTAATTTAAGTAAACAGCAGCGTGTCACTATTAATATTAAAATGGACGATGAAGGTAATACACTGCGTAATGCACCTATTTTAGGCGCTTACGGTATTACAGTAGTTGATGCCAGCATTATTGATATTGATTATGAGAGCAAAGTAAATGCTCGCCTTGAAGCGCAAAAGCAAGCTGCTGCTGATGAAGCACTAGCGCGTCAAAACCTTAAAAAAGCTGAGCAACAAGCACGTACTGAAGTGGCTTTAGGTGAACAAGCAATTGCTAAGCAACGTGCTGAATCTGAAAAGCTAAAAATAAAAGAGCAAATTGATGCTGAGCGAATTAAGGCAAATGCTATTATTTCTGCGCAGCAACGAGTGGCTGTAAAAGCGGAGCTTGCAAAAGAACAAGAAGAGATTTTAAAGCAACAACGCTTAGAAGCATTAGGTATGGACGTTTTAGCTGAGGCTCGTTTAAGAGCTAAGTCTGCTGCACTTGATCCTAAGTATGTATTTGATGAAACGCTAAAAGCAGAAGTTAAAATTCAAACTGCTTTATTTACAAGCTTAGGTAATAGCCGTTTAGTGCCTGAAATTGTAATAGGCGCAGGCCAAGGCGAGCAAAGTAATGGCTCTGAATTTATGCGTTTATTAGCCGCTGACGCTGCATTGAGTCTTAAAAAGCGTTTAGAAAAAGATAAAAAATAAACGTTAGTTAAGTATTGTACAAATAATAAAAACGTTGGCTGACTTACATCGGCCAGCGTTTTTTATTGCGTAAATTTTGTTATTGTACTGTTTAGGTAAGCCTTGAGGCTTATTAAACATGTATTTAGGTAATAAAAGGTAAATAGTGAGCAGTTATGGATTCGAACAGTAATCAGTTTATTTTAGATTTAGGACAAGAGCATATTACCATTCAGCGACGATATGAAGCACTGGGAGCGTTTAACGATTTTTTGATTGCAGTGTGGTTTTTAATTGGCAGTTTTTTCTTTTTAAATGATGCATTAGTGCAAAGTGGCACATGGTTGTTTATAGCGGGCAGTGCTCAATTGCTTATAAAACCTGTTTTGAAGTTGATCAGCTTAGTACATGTTAGTCGGGTATTTCATTCAAATAAAACACCATAAATAAAACCATAAATAAAACCATAAATACGACTCATGATGAGTTCAGTTATTATGGCTAATAATTTACCAGTATAAGTTATTTAAATATCAAGGATAGAAAAGTGAAAGTACTAAAGTGGATTGCAATTGGAGTAGCCGTTTTATTAGTTATAGGCTTACTAATTCCCGAAAAAATAAGGATCCCGGTACAAGGTGCCACAAATAAAGATTGGAACCATAATACGTTTTGGTACGAGCCTTGGGGTAGGTCGGGTGTGCACAAAGGAATTGATATTTTTGGCATAAAGAACACTCCTGTAGTTGCCTCAACAAACGATGTGGTTATATTTGCAGGTGAGCTAACTCGAGGCGGTAAGGTGGTTGCAGTACTTGGACCTAAATGGCGCGTGCATTATTTTGCACATTTAAATGACTACTCAGTAAGCACAGGTGATGTAGTAAGCATAAACAGTCAAATTGGCTTGCTGGGCGATACCGGAAACGCCGCAGGGAAGCAGCCTCATGTGCATTATTCTATTTTATCGTTAGTGCCCATGCCATGGCTTTATACAACGCAAAGCCAAGGCTGGAAAAAGATGTTTTTTTTAAGTCCACACGATAAATTAAAAACTAATTAGCCTGCAACAGGCGTTTTACCTGCGCGAATATTTTTAATGCTTTTAATAAACATATAAATACAGGTAGTGATCAAACAGCCTGCTAAATAAAACACAATACCGTTGGGTGCATCAGATAAATTTGCAGCAAGCATAGGGCCAAATACCGAACCAATACTGTAACTTAAAAGCATAACCTCAGTTGCCGAGACTATTTTTGCCATTGGCAATGAGTCGCACGCAAGTGTTATGGCAATTGGGTAAAGTGCAAAGCTGCACGCGCCTAGTATTAAGTAGCTCACTATTAATCCTGCTAAAGTGTTTGCTTGTAATATACCCACAGCACCGGCTGCGCCTACTAAACAAAACATACCCATCAATAAGCTTTTTTCAAGCCGAGTAGATAAGTAACTCACAAGCGGCTGCACGACCATGCCGCCTAAAATAATAACCGCCATAAGTGTGCCTGTGTACTGAGCTTGATCAGCTTTTGCTGAAATATAAACCGGCATTAAGCCGTAAATAGGGCCCAGTAATAAGCCTGAAGCTAAGCATCCGAGCATTGCAGGGTGGCTTAGTGTTTTTATTTCTTTTAGTGGTAGTTTTTCAAGGTGCTGTTTTTCGGGCTGACCTTTGGTTATTAATAAAGGGGCTAAAATAGCTAAAAATAATAGCGAGGCTACAAATAAATAAGGCGTTGAACCTTCGGTGCCAAGCGGCCCTATAGCAAGCTGACCAACGGCGCTGCCCCCATAAAGTGAGGTCATGTATAAGCCCAAACGTTTAGCACGCGACTTTGCTGTATTGGTCATTAATAACCAAGACTCAACAACTACAAACACACCGGCAACAGCAACACCTGCTACAAATCGTGCAATTAACCAGTTAACGGTATTTGGCAGTGCAAGTTGTGCAAGCACACTTACTATTAATAAACTTAAAAATAATATAAAAGCGAATCGATGACCTATTTTTACCACCACGCGTTCAATGGTTGTAGCGCCAACAAGTAAGCCAAAGTAAAAAATGCTCGCAAGCCAAGGCGCTAGGTTTTCATCAAGTTTAAATGCGGGTAACGACAGCGGAATAAGGCTCATTAAAAAGCCGGATGCGATAGCAAAAAATGACAGCCCGATAACGGGTGCTAAAGGGTTATTAGAGGTGCTTGTGGCGGCTGATTCGGCCATTTGTGTTTATCGACTCATCAAGGTAAATAACCACTGTTTTAAAGTTTGAGAGGTTACTTTAATAATAAAATTTGCGCGAATTTAGAGCCAAATTAAAAATAAGTAAAGTGATATTTTATTAAACAGTATAAATAAATCTTAAAACGATCTTTTTGGTAAATTATCGGATCTATTATGCTTTTTATTGTAGTGTTTTTATGTAGATATTGTTTTATATTTGTGAGCATTTATGTCTGAATAGAGTTTTTTGTAATGCGAACAGACAGGCACATATCGCATGCTGCACGTAACTTTTTAAAGTTTGCGCAGCAGCACGTAGAGCAATATTTAGATACGCAGTGGGTGCGTAATGAATTACATAACTTAGATTTAAACTAGATTTAAAGTTAATTAATATCCGGTGTTGAGTCTCTTAAAATAAGCTTTGGCTGAAACACGTGCTTTACTGTTATGCCGCTTTTTTTATAAATATCTTTAAGTACTAAGTTAGCCGCAGCTCGGCCCATTTCAGGAACTGGGTTATCTATTGTAGTCAGTGTTGGGTAGAGGTAATTGGTAAAAATTACATTATCGAACCCAATAATGGCTAAATCTTTTGGTAGGTTAAAACCGTGTTCGCGGGCGTATTTCATAGCACCCGATGCCATTTCGTCATTGGCACATACAAGAGCGGTTATTTGCGCTTTATTTTGAATAAAATGCCTTAAGCCGTCGCTGCCACCGGTTTCTTTAAAGTCGCCCACATAATACAAGCTTTCGTCAAAGGTTAGGTTGTATTCTGCTAGGGCTTTTTTGTGGCCTTTTAAACGATTTGATGCATCTTCTTTAAACTGCGGGCCTGCTATGTACGCAATGTTTTTATGACCTTTGTTGATCATGGCTTTAGTGGCTAAGTAGCCGCCCATTACGTTGTCGAGGCTAATGCAGTTTTCTTCAATTTCTTTAACGTAGCGGCTCATTAGGTAAATAGGGGTTTTACCTTTACTCAGCTCAATTAGGTAATCATTTGATACTGCCTCTACGTGGGCAATAATAGCGTCGCAATTACGGCCTATTAAAAATTCAAAGCCGCTTTTTTCTTTTTTCTCATCACTGTGCCCAGGGGTAATAATAACGTGTTTACCCGCAATACGAAGATGCTCTTCAATGGCTGACATCATCTGACCAAAAAACGGACCATCCAACTCAGAAACTAAAATACCGACGCTGTTTGTAGTGCTAGACGCCAAAGAGCGTGCAATAGAACTTGGCTGATAGCCTAGCTCTTTCATTGCTTCTAATACCTTTTTTTTAGTTTTTTTGCTTACGTAGTCGTTGTCGTTAAGTACCCTTGAAACAGTTGATAAAGACACACCTGCCATTTCTGATACTTGATAAATTGTCGCCATTGATGTCCTAGCTTATATGTGTTTTTACTCGCGCTTTATAAAAATATAAAGCGCGAAGAATCATTAAAAGTTAATTTACACATTACTGCGTCTAATTGCTAAGTCTTCTGTTATTTTTTGCGTCATCGCTGAGGTTAGCGGATAAATAAGCATCAATGCGGCACCTAAAAAAGCAAATGCGGCAGGTATCCAGCTCATAAGTAACTGCATACCAGGTAGGGCTTGTGTAATTGTTAGCTCATCCATGCCGTTATAGCCGTAGCCTGCAAGTACCACTAATACTAATGCACCTGCAAAACCACCACCGGTTTTTTGCACAAATGTACCCGCAGAATAAATAAGGCCTGTAGCGCGGCGTTTGTTTTTCCACTCTGAATAATCGGCTGAATCACCAAGCATACTAAAAAATAATGTTGGCATCATCGCGGCAAAAAATTCAGCAGCGCAACCAAAGGTAAATACAGCAACCAGATTATCGCTAGGCACCCAGTAAAATGCAGTAGTGAGTATGCCGCTTAGCATTAATGATGCAATAAATAGGTTTCGTTTACCCATAATTTCGGCCAGTTTACCTGTGGCAAGTGCGCCTAATATAGATACAACCAACAAGGCGATAAAATATTGCCCAGCCATGAGTTCATTGGCTACGTGGTACTTAAAGTAGTACGCAATTACACCGTATTTTATGCCATTAAACATCATGGTTAAAAAACCAATGCCAAGTAACACCAACCAAGGTTTGTTGGTCAGAAGGTCAACCATGTCACGCTGTGATCCCGTTAAGCTTTGCTTATCTTTATTGAGTAATTTTTTAATAACGAATGTCATTGCAGCCATAACAAGGGCAAAAAATACGCCGCTGTATAAATCGCGGTAATAAAAAAACAGGGTGGTAGCAAGCAAAGGTAGGATTATAAATGGCAGGCTTTTGGTTAAATCAAACAACTCTGATTTTAAATTGCCTTCATTTGAGGCGTGCGGTGTTACACGCTCTTTGGTAGTCGCAAACGTTATAATCATTAAAATAATAAGTAAGCTGGCAAATAAGTACATAGTAAGCTGATAGCCTTTGGCATCGTCGCCGCCACCAAAAAAAGCTACTAGCTCAGGTAAAAAACCCATAACCAATAAGCCACCAGTAAATGCACCTGCAAACCTAAAACCAGAGAGCTTTGTGCGCTCTGTATCGTCTGGTGTCATTACGCCCATAAGTGCCGAGTAGGGCACGTTACTTACGGTGTAGGCAAGCGTTAAACCTATGTAGGTTACGTAGGCATAAATAAGTTTATTGGTGGTGCTAAAGTCGGGTGTAGTAAAACACAACACCATAAACAAGCCCAAAAATGGTGCCGAGTAGAGTATCCACGGGCGAAATTTACCAAAGCGCGACTGCGTTCTGTCGGCAATCATACCCATAATAATGTCGGTTACGCCATCAGATAGCCTTACCACCAAAAACAACATGGCAGCGGCGGCTGCCGATATGCCAAATGTATCGGTGTAAAACACCGCTAAATAAGCAAGCGCACCGCGCCATACTAAATTAGCGCCGGCATCGCCCATGGCGTAACCGACTTTTTCGTATAAAGGGAGTTTGTTCACAGTGTGTGTTCTTATTGTTATAAGCTGATAATTTATCGGCTAGTTATTAGGTTACTGTACGCTTTACCGCTGGCTTTAACAGTTCGTTTTTGTGTGTTGTAGTCTACGTGTACTATTCCAAAACGTTTTAAATATCCTTCTGCCCATTCAAAGTTATCCATTAGGCTCCACGCAAAGTAACCATCTACTTTTACGCCTTGCTCAGCTGCGTTATGTAGGGCATTTAAATGCTCGTGGTAATATTCAATACGGTCGTTATCTCTCACTTCGCCGTCTTTAAATTCGTCAGCCATGGCTGCACCGTTTTCGGTAATATAAATAGGCGGTAGGGTGTATTTTTCGTTTAACGATACAAGTAATTCTGTAAGCGCTTTAGGGTAAATTTCCCAGCCTATATCGGTCATTGGCGCTTTATGTGGCAGCTCATGGTAAAAGTCGGTTTCGCTTGCTTGATAATGCATGCGGGTATAAAAGTTAACCCCTAAATAATCCAGCGGTTGAGCAATTATTTCCATGTCGCCATCTAAAATATCTGGGCGGTGAGCTTTTGGTAATTGCTTAATAATATCAGGGTATTTACCTTGCATTACAGGCTGCATGTACCATTGGTTAATATAGTCATCAGCAAATGCAGTGGCTTTTAAATCATCTTCACTTTGGGTAACGGAGTAACAAGGCGTAAAGTTAAGTACAATACCGTTTAGCGTATTTGGGCTATTTTTAGCAAGTACTTGCATAGCTAAACCGTGACCTAGTAATAAGTGGTGCGCGGCTTTACGACCAAATTCGCGGCCTACTATGCCAGGCGCATGTACGCCAATTTCGTAACCTAAGTAAGAGCTACAAAACGGTTCGTTTAAGGTGGCGTAAGAGTGCACACGTTCCCCAAATGCTTTGGTAATTAAATCTGCGTAATGGGCAAATTCGTAAGCGGTGTTACGGTTTAGCCAGCCACCTTCGTCTTCAATGTGTTGTGGTAAATCCCAGTGGTACAGCGTTACAAAAGCTTTAATGTTACGGCGTTTTAATTCATCTAAAATGTCGGTATAAAACTTAACGCCTGTCGGATTTAAGTGACCGCTTTTAGTCATTACGCGCGGCCACGAAATAGAAAGTCTGTAAGCGTCTACACCTAATGACTCAATTAAGTTTATATCGTCTTTCCAGCGAGTGTAGTGCTCGCAGGCTACATTGCCATTTGAATTATCGACTATTTTGCCTTCTTTACTGCAAAAGGTATCCCAAATACATGGCAAGCGATCAGCTGCGCCGCCTTCAATTTGAAATGAGGCCGTAGCTACACCATAAGTAAAATTTTTGGCTAAAAGTGGTGAGCCACTAGGTAAAGATAATTGTTTCATTAAGAGAAAACCTCTGCTTCTTTGTAGTAAATTTTGCTTTTATTTATAGTTTATAAATTGCAT
>NZ_WTKW01000186.1:0-8396 GCF_011378745.1 Pseudoalteromonas sp. Z1A6 | reverse complement strand
TAGTTTCCTAACTACGGATTTTGCATGATCGTTTGGATCGGTCAACCTGTCATTTTCTTAACTGATCGGCATTAGCCAATTGGCGCCTTTATTATTTTGTGTTGTTATAAGCAGTTAGTAACTCTGATTGCTAAAGCAGTTTGCTTTTATGATATTGGTGATTATTTGTTGTGATGGTTTTATTTTTTCCATCGCTAAAAACTCATCAGGCTGATGCGCTTGGTTAATTGAGCCTGGGCCCATTACGATTGTTTCACAACCGAGTTGCTGGATAAACGGCGCTTCAGTGCAATAATTTACCGCGACCGCTTTTTGCCCCGCTATTTTTTCAGCCATTTTAACTAAAGCACTGTCGGTGCTACCACTAAATGCCGGGATTGGTTCATGTAAATCAATAACGCTCACCGCATTTGGGTATTGCTGATTTATCTCTTTTGTTGCATCAAGCACTAATGCTTGTAGTTCTTGTACACTTAAACCTGGTAATGGGCGCATGTCTATATGCATTTCACAGCAACCACAAATTCTATTCGCATTATCGCCACCATGAATATTACCTAAGTTTAATGTTGGATAAGGAATTTCAAAGTGATTTATTGAATACTTATGCTTTAATTGCTCTTTTAAGATCATCAATTTTGTAATCACTTTATGCATTACTTCAATGGCGTTAAGGCCACGTTCGGGATCTGAGCTATGCCCAGAGCGACCAACCACTCTTATTGCTGTACTCATATGGCCCTTGTGCATAAATACTGGCGTCATATCAGTAGGTTCGCCAATTATACAGCATGCAGGTTTTAAATTAGGGTGCTTACATATTTGCTGTGCACCTGCCATAGTTGTTTCTTCATCGGCAGTGGCGAGTATTAAAATAGGTTGAGTTTGCTGCTTTTCATCAAGTTCACTAATCGCTTGTAATACAAAAGCAAAAAATCCTTTCATATCAATACTTCCCAGCCCATACAATTTATTGTCTAGTTCGGTAAGTTTAAACGGATTGTGGTTCCAGCGGCTGTCATCAAAAGGCACTGTATCTGTGTGGCCCGCAAGCATTAACCCGCCATCGCCTTTTCCACGCTTTGCTAATAAATTAAAGCGGCCTTTACCTCCTTCTAATTCAATAATTTCACACGTAAAACCGAGTGTTTCGCACCACCTAGCAAGGAGTTCAATTACGTTTTTATTGCTCATACACAAGCTGTCTTCAATTGCACTAATAGAAGGGGCTGCAATCAATTGTTGATACATAGAAATAAACGAAGGCAAAGGCATAAAAAAATCCAAAATTATTATTCAATTTAATTGCATAACAATATAAAAGTATTTATGATGAATATCAATTCACTTTTTAAGCATAAATATATTAAAGTAAAGCTATGAAAATAATGCGACGATAATCTACAAATTCATTAAATTAAGTCTTAATTTAGCGTCTTAGCTAGTTTAAGCGAACAACATATATATTTAGCAGTAAATTTTAAAATAACGAGTAATCAATGAATGTAGTTATTATTGGCGCAAGCGGTTATAGCGGCGCAGAGTTAGCAAGCTTAGTTGCTAATCATCCAAACCTTACCTTAACAGGCTGTTATGTATCTGAGGGTAGCTTAGATAAAAATAAATTACTAAGTGATTTATACCCAGAGCACCTTGGCTTACTAGATTGTCCTTTACTTCCTCTTAGTGCATCAGCTTTTGATGACATTCAAAGTGATGCTGACTATGTGTGTTTATGTACCGATCACAAAGTAAGTGTTGATTTAGCGCCTCAATTTTTAGCTATGGGTAAAAAAGTATTTGATTTATCTGGTGGCTATCGCCTAGCAAATAATGATGATTACGTTACTTATTATGGTTTTGAGCATCAACACCCAGAGCTTTTAAATGAAGCGGCTTACGGTTTAGCAGAGTGGAACAGTGATGCTATCGCTAACGCAAAGCTAATTGCTGTTGCAGGCTGTTACCCAACAGCGGCGCTCAATGCACTTAAACCGCTTAAACAAGCAGGCTTATTGAGCAGCGAAAGTATTATCATTAATGCCGTTTCGGGCGTTACGGGTGCCGGGCGTAAAGCGAGTGTAGGAACACATTTTTGTGAGGTATCGCTTGCACCTTATGGTTTGTTTAACCATCGCCACGGTCCTGAAATTGAACAACACCTTGGCCACAAAGTATTATTTACACCGCATCTAGGTAGCTTTGCGCGCGGTATTTTAGAAACTATTTATGTACAACTTAAGCCTGACGTTACCAAGGAAAACGTTGCATCGGCTTATCAAGTGCTTGCTAACGAACCATTAATTCGTTTGTTAGGCGATAAAATACCTTCAATTAAAGGTGTTGCTAAGCAACCATTTGTTGATATTGGCTGGCAGCAACAAGGCACGCAGTTAATTGTAATGTCTGCCATTGATAACTTATTAAAAGGCGCTGCTGGACAAGCTTTGCAGTGTATTAATATTTCTATGAATTTAGATCACACTACGGGCTTAAAAGGAGCGTTTTAAATGAGTAAAAAAACGTGGGTTATTAAACTCGGTGGTGCAGTACTTAATACAGAAAATGCAGCAAAAGCGTTATTTGACGTGCTAAGCGAGCAAAAAAATGATGAGTTTGTCATTGTTCATGGCGGTGGTTCTTTAGTAGATACATGGCTAAAGCAAGCGGGTTTTGCTAGTGCTAAACACCAAGGTTTACGTATTAGTCCAGCAGAGCAAATGCCTTATATAGTGGGTGCGCTTGCAGGTTGCGCTAATAAACAATTAATGACTCAAGCTATAAGCGCAGGGCATAAGCCTGTCGGCTTAAGTCTTTTTGAGGCGGGTGTGACTGCAACCCAAAAATTAAAAGCGCTTTGCTTAGTGGGTAAATGCACAAGTAACGACGATTCTATCATCAATGATTTACTTAGAATTTCTCGTTTACCTATTGTTAGCTCTATCGGCTTTGATGAACAAGGCTTGTGGTACAACGTAAATGCAGATGAAGCTGCAGCGGCTATTGCCAGTAATTTAAATGCAGAACTAATTTTTATGACGGATGTAGAAGCGGTGCTTGACGCAAATAAACAACCGTTACATCAACTTGACACAAAACACATTGATACTTTAATTACAGATGGAGTAATTGTGGGCGGGATGGAGGTCAAAGTTAAGACCAGCCTTCACGCTGCCCAACATTTACGACGCGGTGTGTATATTTCCAGCTGGCAAAAGCCAGAAAATTTAACTGCTCTGCTGCAAGGTGAGCATGTCGGAACAAAGATTACACCATAGGTTTATTATGTTTGAGAATTTTTTAACAGGTTTAGAATTAGACCAAAAAGGCGCACTTAATTTATTAAAGTTAGCGCAAGATATAAAAGCAAAGCCAGAAAAATACAGCCAAGTATTATCGGGTAAATCAATCGTAACATTGTTTGAAAAGCAAAGTTTACGTACACGTTTATCGTTTGATATAGGTATTAATCGCCTTGGTGGTCATGCTGTTTATTTAGATCAGCAAAATGGCGCTATGGGTGCACGTGAATCAATTAAAGATTTTGCACTTAATATTTCTACTTGGGCCGACGGTATTGTGGCGCGTGTAAATCAGCACAGCACATTAACCACGTTAGGTGAATATTCATCGGTACCAGTGGTAAATAGCTTGTGTGACTTGTACCACCCTTGCCAAGCACTTGCTGATTTTTTAACACTCCAAGAAGTACATGGCGATGTGAGTCAGCTTAAAGTAGCTTACTTAGGTGAGGGCAATAACGTGACTCATTCATTGATGTTACTTGCCGCAACGCTAGGTACTGACTTTGTTGCTGTAACACCAAAAGGGTGTTCGCCAGATTCACAAATACTTAAAAAAGCAGAGCAAATTGCAGCAATGAATGGCGCATCAGTCATGGTGAGCGATAGAGTTGAAGCTGCGGTTGGTGCAAACGTTGTATACGCAGATACATGGGTATCAATGGGTGATACAACGCCGCTTGAGCAAGTAAAAGAAAAATACATGCCTTATCAATTAAACCAGGCATTGCTAGATCAAACAGGTGCGACTACGGTATTACATTGCCAACCGGCACACCGTGAATTTGAAATTACCTCTGAGGTAATGGATGGTCCAGCATCAAAAATCATTCAACAAGCAGAGAATCGCATGCATGCGCAAAATGCTCTGCTAGTTACATTACTAAATCCAAATTTTGTTAAGGAACACCTATGAGTTCAATTAAAAAAGTCGTTTTAGCCTATTCTGGTGGTCTTGATACGTCGGCTATCGTGCCATGGTTAAAAGAAAACTACGGCTGTGAAGTAATCGCGTTTGTTGCCGATGTAGGTCAAGGCGCTGAAGAACTTGAAGGCGTAGAAGCTAAAGCAATTGCCTCTGGTGCATCTGAATGTTACGTAGTTGACTTAAAAGATGAAATGGTAAGTGATTACATTTACCCAACGCTTAAAACGGGCTCAATTTACGAAGGTACTTATTTATTAGGTACTTCTATGGCGCGCCCAATTATTGCTAAAGCACAAGTTGAAATTGCACGTAAAGTAGGTGCTGATGCACTTTCTCATGGTTGTACTGGTAAAGGTAATGACCAAGTTCGTTTTGAATCATGTTTTGCAGCACTAGCCCCTGATTTAAAAGTAATTGCGCCATGGCGTGAGTGGGACTTATCGAGCCGTGAATCATTACTTGATTACTTAGCAGAGCGTGACATTCCGTGTTCAGCATCTGCTACAAAAATTTATAGCCGTGATGCTAACGCATGGCATATTTCGCACGAAGGTGGTGAGCTTGAAGACCCATGGTGTCAACCAACTGAACAAGTATGGACTTGGACTAACTCTCCAGAGCAAGCACCAGATAAATCAGAACTAGTAACATTAAAAGTTGTTGAAGGCGAAGTGGTTGCTGTAAATGGCGTAGAGCTTAAACCTTACGATTGTTTAGTTAAATTAAACGATATTGCATCGCCTCATGGTGTTGGACGTGTTGATATTGTAGAAAACCGTTTAGTTGGCATGAAGTCACGCGGTTGTTATGAAACGCCAGGCGGCACAGTCATTATGGCAGCGCTTCAAGCCATTGACGAGCTAGTGCTTGATAAAGCAAGCCGTAAGTGGAAAGAAGTACTCGGTGGTGAGTTTTCACATTTAGTATACGACGGCCGTTGGTTTACGCCTCTTAAAGATTCTATTTTAGCCGGTGCTGAAGCACTTTCTAAAGTGGCAACAGGTGAAGTGGTACTTAAGCTATACAAAGGCCAAGTAACTGCAGTTCAAAAGCAGTCACCAAATAGCTTATACAGCGAAGCATTTGCTACATTTGGCGAAGATGATGTGTACGACCAATCACACGCTGAAGGCTTTATTCGTTTATTCTCGCTTTCAAGCAGAATTTCAGCACTCGCTAAAAAGTAATTTATTACGCCCCTCATAAAAGGGGCACTACAGGGTTTGGAGAGATTTCATGGCATTATGGGGCGGACGTTTTTCTACGGGTCCAGATGAGGCGTTTAAGCAATTTAACGACTCTCTTCCCTTTGACTACCAGTTAGCAGAGCAAGATATTATTGGCTCTGTGGCATGGGCTGGTGCACTTGAACAGGTAAGTGTACTTTCAAGTGACGAGCACACAAGATTAGTGGCTGCATTAAATGAGCTGCTTGAAGAAGTTAAAGCAGATCCACAAGCGGTAGCTACTTCAGGTGCAGAGGATATTCATTCACATGTTGAAGCAGCTCTAATTGAAAAAGTAGGTGATTTAGCTAAAAAATTACATACAGGCCGAAGCCGTAATGACCAAGTTGCCACCGACTTTAGATTATGGTGCCGTGATACGGCTGACCATTTACTAGATGCTATTGCACAGCTTAAAGGCGAGTTTGTAGCGCTTGCAGAGCGAGAGCTTGGCACAATATTACCAGGTTACACGCACTTACAGCGCGCACAACCAGTATTGTTTAGCCACTGGTGTATGGCGTATGTAGAGATGCTAGAGCGTGATGAAAGCCGCCTGCAAGATGCTAAAGCGCGCATGAATTTTTGCCCATTAGGCAGTGGTGCATTAGCAGGTACAGCTTATCCGATTGATCGCCAAGCATTAGCGCATGGGCTAGGTTTTACAGCGGCTACAAAAAACAGCCTTGATGGTGTATCTGATCGTGATTTTGTTTTAGATCTTTTAAGTTGTGCGTCTATTTCGATGATTCACTTATCTCGTATGTCAGAGGATTTGATTTTTTATAATTCGGGTGAAGCCGGATTTATAGAGCTTGCTGATAACGTAACATCAGGCTCATCGCTCATGCCTCAGAAAAAAAATCCTGATGCACTCGAGCTTATTCGCGGTAAAACCGGACGTGTGTTTGGTGCATTTAGCGCTATGATGATGACGTTAAAAGCGCTGCCACTTGCATACAATAAAGATATGCAAGAAGACAAAGAAGGGCTATTCGACGCTATGCCAACATGGCTTGCATGTATTCATATGGCGCAAGCATGTATTAAAGGCGTTAAAGTAAACGGCGATAAGACACTTGCTGCAGCAAAAGGAGGGCATGCAAATGCCACCGAACTTGCTGATTACTTAGTTGCTAAAGGTGTGCCATTTAGAGAAGGGCATCACATTGTAGGTGTACTTGTACAGCTTGCGATTAGCGAAGGTAAAACGCTTGAAGAGCTATCGCTTGAGCAGTACAAATCAGTAAACACTGTATTTGAAGACGATGTTTACCCAGTACTTGAAATTGATGCATGTATAAAAGCACGTAAAGCCCTTGGTGGGACGTCTATTGAACAAGTAACTAATGCTGTTAAAGAAGCCAAAAAAAAACAGCAAATAACGGTACGTGATGCAAATTTAGATGATGTAGAAGCAATTGCCACACTTATACAGCATTGGGCAACGGTAGGTGAAAACCTGCCTCGTGCAAAAAGCGATATGGTGCACTCTATTAACGAGTTTGCAGTAACGGAAATAAATGGAAAAGTGTCGGGCTGTGCGTCGTTATACATTTACGATACCGGCCTTGCTGAAATACGCTCATTGGGTATAGACCCAAAAAGTAAAGTGTCGGGGCAGGGTAGACAGCTTGTAGATCATCTACTTACTAAAGCCAAAAAATTGGCACTTAACCGAGTTATTGTATTAACACGCGTACCAGATTTTTTTGAACAACAACGTTTTACTTTTTGTAGCAAAGACTCTTTGCCTGAAAAAGTAATGAAAGATTGTGAACTTTGCCTTCGTAAAGAAAATTGTGACGAAGTAGCAATGGAATATATTTTGAAGCTAAGTACACGTGCGGAGATCCCGTGTAAATACGTAGCTTAAACTCCCTGGATACAAAAAACGTACGGTTATCCCTGTGCGTTTTTTTATGTTTGTAGTAAACTGGTCGGAGCTGTTTGGTTTGATTATATAAGTATGTTTTGAGTGAGTTTTAAGATGTCAAAAAAAGTTGGCACATTGGTTGCTTTGTATAAGGTAGATAGCAAAATAGCTATCACTACTTTAAACAGGTGATGCATTTATCTACATAATAATGTGGTTAAAAGTTGCACCAAATATAATTAAAACTTTTACAAGGATCAATCACATGCAAGTTTCAGCTAATAGCCAAGTACAAATGCAAGCATACAACAAAACACAACAATTAAAGCCTGCAATGGAACAAACTGCTAGCCCTAAAACCCTGCAATCTGATACAGTAAGCATCTCTCAAGAAGGTATGGCTGCTGCGAGTGTTAACTCTGTTGAACGTGGCCTTGCTATTCTTTCTGGTGGTACAGGCACTCGTCCTAAGTAGTAATAAGGTATTGAATGTTTTTAACTGAGTTTTTTGGTCTTTTCTCATTATCAGCTTTTGTTATGTGGGCTTTTTTAATGGCCTTCTTTTTCAATGTTTTTGTATATAGCTTAGACGTTAAAAGAAAGACTACCTTATTACTCAGTTCATTAATCATGATGATATCTTATACAGCCACAGATTACTTCTATACGTGGCTTTCATACTATAACACCACATATTTGGACTGGGCTATTCATGATTTAATTACTATTATTGTACTCATCTTTAGCTTTAAATTATTGAAAAAAACAACTACATCCTTCTTATATTTGATCGTTGGTCTATCAATAAATATGCTATTAGTACTGTTAATGTATTTAGATGTATATGTGTATAAAAATAATGAACCATGGTTTTTCTGGGAAATATATGTAGGTTTCGTTGCTTTTAATGACTTAGCAATGGTTGTAGCATTAATTGTAGATAGAGACTTTTTAGGGCTACACAGGATAAAAAGAAAATTAATTCGATTGTTTAAATCGAGAAAAATAAAAATAACGACCTAGTTTAAATGTACGTTACTGAAGCCCTGATGGATTATGTAGAA
>NZ_WTKW01000185.1:0-8470 GCF_011378745.1 Pseudoalteromonas sp. Z1A6 | reverse complement strand
AATAACCACACTACATAGGCTCTGCCTTGCCTAAAAACCAAACATACAGCTGCAAAATCAATCACGAAAGGTCAACACGCCCTAGTAATGGCTCTAAAAATCAGCTTAGTGATAACGCTAAGCTGATTTATTAGATGCATTTTAAACCTCTAATGCCTTTAAAAAAGCATTAATGTTAGGTGCAAGTACATGGTGTGTTTTTTTGCCTACGTGCTCTAAACATACTTCACCAGTGTGCACCAATACACTCACTAGTAAATCATCTTGATCTGTTAAACCAATAAATACCGTTTCTGGCTGCTTGAGTTTGCGTTTCATTAAAACGTGACCCGTTATATTTTGCTGTAACAAATTAAAGTCTTCTTCGTTCCATGCTTGTAGTAATTCAACCTGATGCCCATCAATACTTGCTGAAATGCTTCCACCGTACATATGCCCATATAACTCGCTAAGCTCTTTTGGAAATTCAAGCTCAAGTGCATTGGCTAAATCATTAAGTGAACCTGCAGGTTGCTGACGCGCGCCCTGCCATTGAATATTTCCTTGCTCGTCAACTTCGCCAACTTCTGATGGGCTTGGCCATTGCTCATCGTGCGCAATAAGTGGGTACTTTGTAGTGTTTTTAAGGGTCTTTTCGCTAAATTGTTGATGAAGTTGTTCTATAAGCAATGCAACAGACATACTGTGAAACTCATTTAAATTAGATATAATGTCCCTATTGTAACTATTTAAGAGCAAACATGACAGATTACAGCAATTCTCCAGACCTTAAAGGTAGCGTATTAGGCAAATCTACTGAGTATGTAGATGTGTACACGCCAAGCTTGCTTTTCCCTATTGCGCGCAAACTAAATCGTGATGCTTTAAATATTGACGAAGCAGAGCTGCCATTTAAAGGCCAAGATATTTGGACTGGTTACGAGCTTTCATGGCTAAACAATAAGGGTAAACCGCAAGTTGCCGTGGCCTTATTTACCTTTGAATGCCAAAGCAGCCATATTATTGAGTCAAAGTCGTTTAAACTTTATTTAAATAGCTTTAACCAAACCCGATTTGAAAGCATTGATGTAGTAAAACAGCATTTAATTGATGACCTATCAAATGCGGTTAACAGCCCTGTCAAAGTGACTTTATACAATCCTGATGATTACAATTGCTTACCGTGTACGGCGCTGCCAGGTGAATGTATTGATGACTTAGATATTGAGATTAATAATTACGATATTGATGCTAATTCACTTAAAGCAAAAAGCGATGAAGTAGTGACTGAAACGCTCTACAGCCATTTACTTAAATCGAACTGTTTAATTACCTCCCAGCCTGATTGGGCAAGTGTAATTATACGGTACACTGGCGAGCAAATATGTCGCGAGTCGTTACTGCGTTATTTAATTTCGTTCAGAACGCATAACGAATTTCATGAGCAATGTGTTGAGCGTATTTATAGCGATTTAACAACACAACTTAATATTAAAGAGTTAGAGGTTTACGCGCGTTATACTCGTCGTGGTGGGCTTGATATAAACCCGTATCGCTCTACGCATTATAACGATACGCCATTTGCAGTTAAAATTAATCGTCAGTAGATTATTTTACACTGGAATATGAGCATTAAAAAAGGAGCCTTGGCTCCTTTTCTATTTGTATATTTAATTAATACCAATTCGCTTAATTTTGAGGCTGGGAAAACGTGTTGATAGCTAGGCAAAAAATTCGCTATTTAGTTGTTCTCGGCAATTGCTCCTGCATTGCTCTACCTTCTGCATCCATACAGTCGTAAATGAGAATTTTTTAACGCAGGTAGCGACACGTTTAGCCCCGCAAAATGATTAAGTATTATTGCGGATTGGTATAACTTCGCGCTTAGTGGGTATGGGCATACCACACACATCAACGTAGTTATGTGCTTTAACAAACCATGGTTCAACACGGTTTTTACGAGCATTGATTAAGTTTTTAAACACTGGTGAATTTGTTTTCATCACTTTAAATATACTTCTATCGCTTTGTACATCGCCAAGGACCTGTATATTGGTAATTGGGTTAAATGCCTTACCTTCAGTTGGCGTACGCGCTAAACGGTTAAAATGCTCTATACCCTCTAACACTCGACCAAACACCGTAATGTTTTTATCAAGGTAGCGCGGGCCCTGCCCTATCGTTACAAAAAACTCCGTGCTCGCACTATTTATATCGTTATCGCGCGCCATAGCAAACACGCCACTACAATGCACTTGCCATGTTTGCGTATGTGCTGAATTTTGAGCTACTGCAAAGCCGTTTAAAAAGCCGGTAACTGGCGCATATCCGTCACCATTTAACTCAGTAATAAAAAGGGGTTTGTTTGTTGTTAAATAAAACTCAGCTGGAACTGTTTTATCTGCCGTTTTAATTAACTTTTTACCCGAGCTGTCGCCGCCTTGAGCTACAAAACCTTCAACAAACCGATAAATGCCAGTATTTTTATAAAACCCTTCTCGCGCTAACTTTTTAATGTTTTGAACGTGCTTTGGAGCAAGCAGTTCATTAAGCTCAATATAGGCATTACCCGTTGGCAACGTTATCTTTAAAATATTTTGAGCGTTCACTACTCGCCAATCATTATCTGTTGCACTGGCAATTACTTCACTAGCGCTCAATAAAGGTAGCTCTTGATTAGCAACATCATTGCTGAGTTGCTGAGCACACCCGCTTAATAAAACACCAAGCAGAGCCGGCAATATAATTTTTTTCATCGCTCATATCCTTATAATTCTTATTGTTTTGGTTTTGGTTTTGGCTATTCCCAATCAAACTTATATAGCACATCAACATTTTGGTATAGCCCGCTCGTTATTTCTATGTATAACTGCGAAAGTAACTGATAACGCACAGCCACTTCACTGAGCGAATCAAATACACCCACGCTATATTTAACTTGTAAGCTGGGTGCAACGTAACCTGATATTTCTACTTTGGTGCTATCGCCACTACCTGATGAGCTTAAACTTACATCTGATAACCCAAAGGTTTCACCTACCTTAGAAACAACCCCTTCGCTGCGGCTAACACCTTGAGAGAGTAATAGCTGCGTAAGCATAGCATCGCTTGACGAACTTTCTCCATCACCTAAAGGTTGGCCATTAAGTAAATATGCGAGTGCTTGAGCTTGATCCATCGCAGGCTCAGAAAATATTTTAAGCGTTGGTTGTTCAACATTACCCGTGAGCGTAACCCCTGCAATGACACCATTTGCAGTTGTATCGGGGTTACGTATTGCTTTAATATTTAAAAATGGTTGTTCAATTGAACCGCTAAAACCTACTTGCCCGGTGCTGATTATTAAATCTTGCCCAAAGGCTAAGTAAGTACCTTCAATTAAGTTAAGCTCACCTGTGGCTATGATTGGCGCACCTTGACTCATTTTTATCGCTAAATCACCCGCAACTTTTGATTCCAAGCCAAACGACTCTACTTTTACATCGTTTTTAACAATCACTTTTAAATCTATGTCGTAATCAAACGGAACTGTTTCGGTGGCCTCGGTTTTTTTATCAACAATAATTTCATCATCGCTAACTTGCACCGCGCCCTCAGGAAGCTCTTCAATCATTATACGACCGTAAGGCACAATTACCTCACCAGCAAGCTTGAGTGCATTATTAGCCAAGCCTATTTTTAAATCCGGCGATACTTTAAAAGTAACCCCTTGCTGCGCGCGTACATAAAACTGCTCGCCAACTACCGCAACATTTACAGCAGGTTGCGCACCTTGCCAATCAACGTCACCTGTGAGATTTATTTTACCGCCTTGATTGTCGTTTAAGTTGCCTTTTATTGTGGCTGTTGTTTTATCAAACAATACGTTTATGTTTGATTTTTGCAGCGCTATAGGTAGTTGCTCGCCCTCTAAACTAATATCGCTCACATTAAGTTCGCCATTTAATAAAGGATCTTTTAACGTACCAGCTAACGCCACTTTCCCGCTAATATCACCTTTTAACTGCTCAAGGGTTTCAAGAAAAGGTTGTAAGTCTGAAAGGAGTATTTTATCGATATTAATGGTGCCATTAAGCGCTTGCGTATTTTTTATATCATCGATATTAATTTGTGTGTTTATTTTCCCAAGCACACTTGATTCTAAATTAGCTTCAAGCTTGCCAATTTGAGAATCCGAAAACGCACTAATGCTTAATGTTTCAATAGGTAATTTAAAACGATCTTCTTCAGAGGTAAGTACCGCTGTTAAATCAGTAGAATCGATATTTGCACGTAATGTTTTAAGCGCACCGCTTTGCCAGTTAAGTGCCACATCGCCAGCTATATTACCGCGAGTACGAATATTGTCAGGCAAAAAGTGCTTAAGTTCTTCAAGTGCTAAATTGCTCAGTTTAGCATTTAACTGACCGAGATTTTTTGACTGCGCTAAGGTGTCTATGCATAATTTACTTTGCTCAGATGCCCAACAATGTGCACTCACATCAAAGTCGCCACTTTGCGTATTAACCATAATGGCAATATTTTTAGTATTACTAAAACTAAGCTTTTTATCGCTGAGCGTTACATTACTAAGCTCGCCATTCCAAGTGGTATTATTAATTTTGCCATTAACTTCAAGCTCTACACTGCCTTGCTCGGCATCTATAGATGCCGTAAGTTGGTGATCTGTTTTGTCGCCGCTAATATCAATTTTAACGCCATTAATTTGCTGTTCGGCTACAAGCGCCGAACCAACACTTACCGAAACATCGGTTTGCCAATCGGCTGCGGTATCTAACTGCCCTTTTACTGATAGTTTATTAATGTTTATTTCATCAAAAATAAAGCGATCGAGTATTAGTGCTAAATCAACAGAGGGCGTTAACCTTTCCCCCCTTACTTTTAAATTTGCGTTGCCGTCAGCAGTAAATGGAATATTAGCTTTTTCATCACTTCTTAGCGTTACTTTGCCATCAACCCGCCAAGTATCATCAACTTGCCCGCTTAGTGCTAATTTATTGGTGCCGCTACTTAAATAAAAGCTATCAATATTAGCTTTTAACGTGTTGTCTAGCTTAAAGTTTGAGGCAAATTCTAGTGGCACGTCGTTAAGTAATCCGCTTAACTTTGTATTATTCATTTGTAGCTGCCACTTGTCGTCAGCTGCATTAAACGAGCCTTTAAACTGTCCTGAAATATCACTGGTAGCGGCATCAGTTAAGTACTGCGCTTTTAAGTTAGCAAGCGTGCCATTAAAGTTAGCCTGTATGCCTTTTTGCCAATCAACATTGGCTTCTATAGTTGCACTGCTTTCGTTCGCTTTAATGCTTAGCGCTTGTAAAGTTGCTTTGGTGAGACTGCCTTTTAATTGGGTATTTAAGTCAACAGCTGGGTACGCGCCTAGTTGGCTATTCGCCTGTAGGCTAAGCTGATAGTCGTCAGCATTACCTTGTGCGTTAAGGCTAACATTTCGTACTTTAAGTTCATTACTTTGTGCATCAATAAGCCACAGCTTAATTTTTCCATTTAACTCAAATGGATAGTTTTTTTGCTTTAAATTTGCCGTTGCCGTTAAACTAAGCGGATATTGCCCCTGCGTTTCTAAATTTAAGTTTAGATTTGATAAGTCGCCATTCAACTGCAAATTGGCTTGGTGCTCGTCACTTTGTAAAACAACATCCCCTTTCACGGGCAAATTCCCTGCAAGCTCAGCATTAAGATGCGTATTAAGCTGCCACTGTTCATACTTTGCTGAGAATGACTCTAAATTAATAACCGCATCTTCCACACTTAATTGCAGCGAGATGTTTTCAATAACATGTTGGGCTTCGTTTTGCTCAATCGTAATTTTAGCTATTTCAAAGTCTTCAACAACTAAATCAAGTGGCGAAGTAAATTCTATATTAGGCAATGCGGGTAGGTGCGTTAAAGGCGCTTGAGTATTTTGCGCCGTTTGTGTTTTCGCATCTTGTTCTTGCTCTTTTAAGGCAACAAGTATGGTGGGAATATTCAGGCTTTTAACCGTCAGCTTTGAACCCTCTGCTTTTGCTGAGAGTTTAAAATTATTAACGCTTACGTTTGCACTTGGATGCTCTAGAGTAAATTTATTGATCGCAATGTTTTTTACAGCAATATTAAAAGGTAAGCTGATTTTTTCGAGCGGCTCTGCAGCGGCTTCTTCTTGTGACTCTGCAGTTTTTGGTAATGTTAAATTTATAGATTTAGCACTTAAGTTATCTATACAAATTCCATCGCACTGCCACCAAAACAAATCAATTTTCAACTGTTGTGCATTAAAATCCAGCCCATTGTTAGTAAAGCGTACATTAAAGGCATCATTATAAATAAAACGGCCATCTTTAATTTCAATATGTAGTCCATCTACCGCTTTGTTTGCACTATAAGCAATAAATTGATTACCGGGTGCGGTAAATAACAAACAAAATAGTGCAACAACTAACGTGACAAAAATAGCACTTACGGCGGCTGTTATCTTTTTTAATACTGACATTAAATTTCTGGCCCTATGGTAATACTTAAACGTGTGCTTTTACTTTCTTTTGTTAATCCCCAAGCGTGGTCTATACGCACGGGGCCAACGGGAGTTAAATAGCGAAAACCAAAACCAGCACCTACTTCAAAATCATCAGAAAAATCATTAGTCGCAGTACCACCATCAACAAATAAAGCTGCTCGCCAATTTTTAGCAAACTGGTAGTTATATTCCATCGTCCCCGATAGTAAATACTTACCACCTATTAGCTCGCCGTCATCGTTCTCAGGCGAAATTGATTGGTACGCAAAACCACGAACGCTTTGATCGCCACCTGCGTAAAAACGAAGTGAAAATGGCACGTTGTTAATATCATCAACAAGCATTGCTCCCACATTCGCTTTTAAAAACACCAAGTGGCGGTCAAAATAAGTACGTAGCCATGCATGTTGCATTTGCACCCTAATCAGATTAGTACTCGAAAGCACATCATCTAAGCCAAACTCAGCAGATATAAGCCACTGCTCTCCCCAATAAGGAGTCGTGCCGCCTTTTGATTTTTTGCGCGCGTAGCTAATGCCAGGCATTAACATTTCGGTACTTTCTTCGTCTTCATCACCAATACGGTAGGTTTCTTGGTCGCGGCGTAAAAATGCAGTACGCACCCACTTATTTTCGGTCAACCATTGGCGCTGAACCTGCCCCGTTAATATTTCACTGTAAGTGTCGTTTGTGAGCTCATCTTCTAATTTATAACCGGCAGAGAATCGCCATAAATCATCATTAGGATCATCAACCGGAATTGTATAAGCCATGGAAATATCTTGCTGCTTTTGTGCCACATTTAAATTAGTTTCGAGGTAATGGCCGTCTTCTGTGATCCACGGTTTACTCCATTTAAAACGCACCTTGGGCCCTAAGTCAGTACTAAAACCACCGCCAATTTCATAGCTGTTAGCTGGCTTGGGTAATACTTCAACTTTAATCGGTACTTGGCTGTTTTTGCGCGCTGCAATGTCAGCATAAACACGTACACTGGCAAAATAAGGGGTACTTGATAAATCCAAGTTATAGTCAGCAATATGTGTTGATTTATAAGGTTGGCCCTGCGAGAAAGGCGCTATAGAGCGTATGTATTTTTCAGCGGGTGTACTACTGGCAATTTGTATATCGCCAAACTCATACCTAACTCCGGTATCAATTATGAAAGTAATAACAGCACTATTTTTTTTAAGCGACACTTCTAATTTGCGCGCTGGCCACTTAGCATCAAAATAACCAAGCTCCAGCAACATAGATTCTATTTTTTTATGAGCAGAGTCATATTTACCATGATTTAAAACATCACCTTGCTTTAAGTGATTGCTTTTAATCAATGCCTGTAATTGGGTATCGCTTTGACCATCACCGTTTAGCGTAATATTAATTGCTTCTATGCGAGTTGCAGGCCCCCGTTCAACTTTAACAATTAGTTCGCTGTCGTCTTTATCATAAATAACCTCGACGGTCGGGCTATAATAGCCAAGTGCTTTGATGCTATTTTGTACTTGTTTTTGAGCATAACGGCGAAGTGTACGGGTTGGCTTCTCGCCAATTAACTGCTTGAGGTAAAGAGCTACGTTATTTTCTAAATCGCCACTTAACCCTTCAATTTCGTAATCTTCTATGACTTTTTCTGCCGCATAGCTATTTGTCGCAATTAAAGCGCTCACAACACACATGCAACGTAAAAACTTAATAAACAAGTAAATATCCTTACTTTTAATATCTTACAAAAAACTAGTTAATTACCCGCATATTAGCATAGCCATAATGAGCAACACATTAACTTAATAACAATCTAACGCGTAAATTTAACTTTGAATAAATATCAGCATAATTAAAATTAGTACGCGTTAAGACAATATTTTAGTTACAATAGTGCCTACGAATAAAAAATTAATTTTAAATGAGTTTTTAATGCAATTCCCTGATGATGATAACGGCCAACTTTTAGCCGAAATAGCCGCTGCTGGCATT
>NZ_WTKW01000184.1:0-8498 GCF_011378745.1 Pseudoalteromonas sp. Z1A6 | reverse complement strand
AACAACTAAATAGCGAATTTTTTGCCTAGCTATCAACACGTTTTTCCGCCCTCAAAATAGATCATTTAATTAAACAAATTGGTATAATATATTTTTGGGCTATGTCTCTAATTAGTAAGGAATACAATGAAAGATAATCAACCCTACCAAGGTACATTACTGGGTAGTAAGCGTTTTTTACCGCTTTTTATTACGCAGTTTTTCTCAGCGATTAACGATAACGTGTATAAGCAATCAGTGCTTATTTTATTGATATTCCAGGCTGCAACGCTTGCTGATGGCGCACTTTATTCAAATATTGCTGCTGGGTTATTTATCCTACCTTTCTTTTTATTTTCAGGGATGGCGGGGCAGCTAGCTGAAAAAACAGAAAAATCCAAACTAATCAGAATCGTAAAGCTATGTGAAATCCCTATTATGGTTGTAGGGGCTGTCTCTATTTTAACGCAGTATCTTTGGCTGATGTTAGCCACCGTATTTTTAATGGGCGTACAAAGTACGTTTTTTGGTCCATTAAAGTACTCTATTTTACCGCAGCACGTAGCCCCTAACGAATTAACAAAAGCGAATGGCTTGGTTGAATCAGGCACGTTTGTAGCAATATTAATTGGTACAATTTTTGGCACCTATTATATTACTCAATCAGTAGGGCCTACGCTTATAAGTATTGCCGTATTAGTACTGGCTGTTATGGGTTATGTGAGCAGTCGCTTTATACCCATTAGTGAGGCAAACGAGCCTAACTTAAAATTTACCTATAATATATTTTCATCCACGAAAAACGTATTTTCAGCACTTAATTCGCAAACAGAATCGGTTGGTAAATCAGTCCTCGGGATCAGTTGGTTTTGGTTAATTGGCGCAATTATTTTAACGTCCCTACCAAATTATGTAAAACACACAATGGGCGGCGATGAACTGGTTGTAACTAGCGCGCTTGTTGTGTTTTCACTAAGTATTGCTATTGGTTCGTTATTGTGTGAAAAGCTTTCTCGCTCTCGAATAGAATTAGGAATTGTGCCTTTTGGCGCTATTTTAATTACCTTGTTTTTATACTTACTAAGCCAAGAGAGCGCTATTAGCTCTTATTTACCTCAAAACCTTGAATTATTGACGCTTGATCAGTTATTAAAAACAGGCGACATGTTGTGGCATTTTGTATGGATGGCAGGCATTGGTATTGGCTCTGGTTTTTATACTGTACCTCTGTATGCGCTTATTCAACAGCGTACTGAAGAGTCGAGTCGCTCACGAGTTATAGCGGCTAACAATGTATTAAATGCACTGTTTATGGTGGGCAGTGCTGTTTTAAGTATTGTAACGCTGTCTGTTTTTCAGTGGAGTATTTCAGAGTTGCTACTGTTACTTGCTGGGCTAAACCTGCTTATATCTGTTTATATTTATACCAAAGTACCAGAGTTCTTTTTACGATTTATTATATATATTTTAGCTATTTGTATGTACAGAGTGCGTACAAAAGGTGAAAGTAATATTCCAGATGAAGGCGCTGCCGTTATAGTGTGTAATCACGTGAGCTTTGTCGATTGGATGTTTATTTTAGCAGCATCACCAAGGCCTATCCGATTTATGGTATTTGCCCCTATTTATTATTCGCCAGCCCTACATTGGTTATTTAAAATGGCCAAAGCTATTCCCATTAACAGTGAAAAAACCAATCCGGAAGCGTTTAAAAAAGCGTTTGACGAAGTGGCTGCTGCGCTTAATAAAGGTGAACTTGTTGGTATTTTCCCTGAAGGAAAACTAACCAGTGACGGCTCTATCGATATTTTTCGCCGTGGAATCGAGCGCATTATTGAGCGCTCACCTGTGCCCGTTATTCCTGTGCATTTAGGGGGCTTGTGGGGAAGTATGTTTAGCCGAAAAGCTAAGTGGCAACTACCACGATTAAAATGGTCTTTGGTGTCGGTTGCAGTAGGTACCCCGATTGCCGCTGACAAAGTAGTAGCAGACGATTTACGTGAGCAAGTATTGGCTTTAAAAGCGCTTCATTCAAAAGATATTGACTAATTTAATGGCTAACTCAATATTGGATACACCAGTAGAGTCACAAATGATTGTTGATGACTTTGTAGCGCCTAAGTGCGACGGGTTTATTGAAATATTATATCAAGATGATGATATTTTACTGATCAATAAACCCAGTGGGTTATTAAGTTTGTCTGGTAAGAATCCGCTTAACTGGGACTCAGTACATTACCGTTTAGTACATGGTCAAAAAGGGTTAACAGCCGCATTTGCTGAGGCTAAGTTACCGCATCGGTTAGATTTGGGTACATCGGGCATTATGATTGTTGGATTAAACGCCAAAGCATCAAAGCATCTTAATAAACAGTTTCAGGCGCGTACTATTCAAAAGCGTTATGTAGCCATGTTAGAGGGTAGCTTAGCTGTTGATGAGGGGAAAATTACTGCACTAATAGCAAAAGATAAACTGCTTTTTCCGCGAGTTAAAATTTGCCAAACGACGGGCAAAGTAGCGGTGAGTGAATACAGTGTGCTTGAGCGGCTTAAACAACCGTGCAGAACCTTAGTGCAATTTACGCCCGTTACCGGACGTACCCATCAATTACGAATACACAGCCAGTTTATAGGGCACCCAATTTTAGGCTGTGATTTATATAAAAGTGCGCAAAGTGAGTACATGGCAGGACGCTTACAATTACATGCCAGCGATTTATATTTTGAACATCCAATAACAGGTGAAAAGATTCATATTAATTGTCCGCACCCATTTTAGATAAACGAGATATTCTATTTTTTCGTTTCACCTTTTTTTGATTTTTCCCTTGAAGTTCTAACACCTCACCCCATATTAAGTGCATAACGCAGACACTTTGCAAATTGGAGATATATAAATGACTGCAGCACAAAAAGAAACATTAGGCTTTCAAACAGAAGTAAAACAATTATTAAACTTAATGATTCATTCTCTTTATTCTAATAAAGAAATATTTTTACGCGAACTTGTGTCAAACGCATCAGATGCAGCAGACAAGTTACGCTTTTTAGCGCTATCTCAAGGCGACCTTTACCAAGGTGATGCCGATTTACGTGTTCGTATTAGCGCAGATAAAGAAGCAAATACAATTACCATTTCTGATAATGGTATTGGTATGACACGTGATGAAGTAATTAGCTCATTGGGTACTATTGCAAAGTCGGGTACTGCTGAGTTTTTCAAAAACTTAACGGGTGATCAAAGTAAAGATTCACAGTTAATTGGTCAATTTGGTGTTGGTTTTTACTCAGCATTTATTGTTGCCGATTTAGTAACTGTTCGTACACGTAAAGCGGGTGAAACAACTGCTTACGAGTGGGAATCTCAAGGTGAAGGCGAATACACGCTTCAAGAAATTGAAAAAGAAGGCCGTGGTACCGACATTATTTTACATCTTCGTGATGAAGAAAAAGAATTTGCTGACGATTACCGCTTACGTGGCATTGTTACTAAATACTCAGACCATATTTCAACACCGGTACAAATGTTTAAAGCAGAAGTACCTGAGTCTGAAGGCGAAGACGGCGAAAAAATTCCAGCAGTACCAGGTGAGTGGGAAAGTATTAACCGCGCAACTGCATTGTGGACGCGTGATAAGTCAGAGCTTTCTGATGAAGAATACAAAGAGTTTTACAAGCACGTAAGCCACGACTGGGAAGATCCACTTAGCTGGGCACATAATAAGGTTGAAGGTAAAACTGAATACACGAGCCTTTTATACATCCCTAAAAAAGCACCTTTTGATTTATGGAACCGTGAACGTCAAAGTGGCTTAAAACTTTACGTACAACGTGTATTTGTAATGGATGATGCTGAGCAGTTCATGCCAAGCTACCTTCGTTTTGTGAAAGGTTTACTAGATTCAAACGATTTACCTCTAAACGTATCTCGTGAAATTCTACAAGACAACAAAGTAACGCAAGCTATTCGTAAAGGGTGTACATCGCGCATTATTAAAATGCTTGAGCGTATGGCTAAAAACAAAGCTGACGATTACCAAGTATTTTGGAATGAGTTTGGCCAAGTAATGAAAGAAGGCCCAGCTGAAGATGCGGCAAATAAAGAAGCCGTATGTAAGCTACTACGTTTTTCGTCTACTCATACTGATTCAGAAACGCAAGATGTGTCGCTTGAGCAATATGTTGAGCGCATGAACGAAGACCAAGACAAAATTTACTATGTAGTAGCTGATACATTTACTTCTGCGAAAAATTCTCCTCATTTAGAGATTTTCCGCAAAAAAGGTATTGAAGTATTGTTATTAAGTGACCGTGTTGACGAGTGGATGATGAGCCACTTAACTGAATTTGCTGATAAGCAACTACAGTCAATCACACGTGGTGATTTAGATTTAGGTAAGCTGGACGACGAAGAGACTAAAAAAGCGCAAGAAGAGTCTGAAAAAGAAATGGCAGGCCTTGTTGAGCGTATTAAAACAGCACTAGGTGATGACGTTAAAGAAGTGCGCTTTACGCACCGCCTAACAGATTCTCCAGCATGTGTTGTAAGCGACGACAACGACATGAGCTCACAAATGCAAAAGCTAATGGAATCTGTTGGTCAAGCAGCACCAGAAGCAAAACCTGTGTTTGAGCTAAACCCAGAACACCAACTTGTTAAGCATTTGAATGACGAACAAGATGAGGATAAATTTTCACAGTGGTCACATGTTTTATTAGACCAAGCATTACTTGCAGAGCGCGGTACACTTAAAGATCCAACTGGGTTTGTTACTCGCCTAAACAAACTAATGCTTGAACTAAGCAAGTAGTCAGTTAACTATTTAGTTAATAAAAGTATAAATTATATACTTTAAATAAAAGGGAACGTATGTTCCCTTTTTTAATGCGCTGTAAATACATCAACAACTCATCAATTAGTATAAGTTGCTTGAGTATCGGCGGCGCTTGTGGAAGAATTCAGGCTTTAAAATAAATATCCATACTAGGGGACAATAATATGCGCATTATTCTTTTGGGCGCGCCGGGTGCAGGTAAAGGTACTCAAGCTCAGTTTTTAATGGACAAATACGGTATTCCACAAATTTCTACTGGCGACATGTTACGTGCAGCAATTAAAGAGGGCACGCCATTAGGCTTAGAAGCAAAAAAAGTAATGGATGCTGGTCAACTAATTTCTGACGATATTATTATTGGTTTAGTAAAAGAGCGTATTACTAAAGCTGATTGTGAGAAAGGTTTTTTACTTGATGGCTTCCCACGCACAATTCCTCAAGCTGATGCGATGAAAGAAAATGGCGTAGTGGTTGATCACGTTATTGAATTTGACGTGGCTGACGAAGTGATTGTTGAACGTATGGGCGGACGTCGCGTTCATCCTGGTTCTGGTCGTGTTTACCATATTGTATATAATCCACCAAAAGTGGAAGGTAAAGACAACGAAACTGGAGATGACTTAATTGTTCGCGCTGACGATACTGAAGAAACAGTACGTAAACGTTTAGGTATTTATCACGAGCAAACTATGCCATTAGTTGATTACTACCAAGCAGAAGCTGCTGCTGGTAATACTCAATACCACAAACTAGATGGTACACAAGCTGTTGAAGCTGTTAGTTCACAACTTGGTGAGCTTTTAGGTTAATTATAAAAGCACATTAAAAAACCGCCAATTGGCGGTTTTTTGTTTTAAGGCTGTTTAGCATTGCTTAATCAATGCTATTTAATCGGCTTTAAAGCGTTTTAAGTTTCTCAATTACGCTGTTGTATTCTGGTTCAGTTGAAAGGCTACTAACTAATTGTTTATAAATGACGTTATGGCTTTCATCTAAAATAAATACAGTTCGCGTTAATAAGCCCATATCTTTAATAATCAATCCGTATTTTTGGCCAAAATCGCGCCAAACAGAATCTGATAACGTAGTGATTTTATCAATATTTTCAGCTTTGCAAAAACGCTTTTGGGCAAATGGTAAATCAGCACTAATTGTTAGCATTACAACACTTGGAAATTGCGAGGCTACTTTTTCATTAAAATGCTTAGTTTGCAGGCTACAAATACCTGTATCAAGACTTGGCACTACACTTATCAATACAGCTTGGCCTTTGTAATCCTCAAGTGTCACAGGGATGAAGTTGTCATCAACTACTTTGAAATTTGGCGCGCTATCTCCAACAGAGATCCCTTTGCCTAATAAAGTGACTGGTTTGCCTTGTGCAGATACTTTTCCTATGTCTAGCGTGTTTTCTGGGTAATCGGCTGCAATAGCCACAGAGCAAAATGCGCTCAAAGCAAAGGTAAGTGAACGTAACATAAGGTATTTCCTTTTAAATTAACGCAATGGGCGTCAGTGTATTATACTGCGCTATAGTAACCAAGAGATTATACCGCCCTAATGAAGTTGGGATTAGTTCTGCAATATAAAAATTGTAACTGTGCTAAACTTTGATTAACATGAAGTTACAAAATATATCTTCGATAATAAAAATAAAAACCATCATAAAATGATTTTAATGCTCATTACTGGTTTAGAAACAGAGAGATAATATGTCAACATCGGTACTAATATGTGATGACTCAAAATTAGCTAGGCGTCAGCTAGCTCGTTCATTACCTGAAGATTGGGATATTAAAGTTGAATTTGCACTCGACGGCGTTGATTGCATAAAGCAAATAAAGTTAATTGAACCAGAAATACTTTTTCTCGATTTAAACATGCCTGAAATGGATGGGTATGAAGTATTAATCGCTATGAAAGAACAGGGGCTAAACATACTCACTGTTGTTGTCTCTGGTGATATACAGCCAAGTGCACATCAAAGAGTGCTTGAACTTGGTGCTATCGATTTCATTCAAAAACCATGTTCCCCCGAAAAACTAGCCAGCATAATTGAACACCATGGGATTAAAGATAAAGCCATGCGTGAGCGTCTCTCTCATTCGCTAGGAGAGCAAGTCGACCCTGATGTTCGGGATATATACCAAGAGCTAACTAACGTTGCTATGGGACAGGCTGGGGATTTACTTGCACGCCTTCTTAATGTGTTTGTAGAGCTACCAATTCCTAATGTGAATATTTTGGAAGTTAATGAACTCGATATGGCGCTGCAGTCTATAGATAATAATGCAGCTACATCGGGTGTGTGTCAGGGCTTTATTGGCGGTGGCATTTCGGGCGAGGCGCTATTACTTTTAAATGATTCAAGCTTTAAAGAAATAGCTTCTTTGATGAATTATGACGGCGAGTTAAACGATAAAATTGAACTTGAGCTGCTTATGGATATTAGTAATATTTTGATAGGCGCTATTTTAACGGGTCTTTCAAAACAGCTCGATATGTCATTTAGCCAAGGGCACCCGATTGTACTTGGCCAACACAGAGATGTGTCTGAGCTGGTTAAATCAAACAAGTCACGTTGGCAACGCACCCTTGCTATAGAGATTAGTTACGGTATTGAAAACCATGATATAAATTGCGACCTCATGCTGTTATTTACTGAAGATTCACTTAAAACTTTGAAGTATAAAGTTGCTTACCTATTAGAAGATTAAGTTATGGCTGCAGATTTAGAAATGAATGAGATCCATTGGCTTATGGATATGTTTAATACCGTTGATGTAGGCCTTGTAGTACTTGATAGAGATTATAAGGTGTGTGTATGGAATGGTTTTATGGAAAACCATTCAGGGCTTTTACCAAGCGCAGTAAAAGATAAAGACCTATTTGATTTATTTCCAGCAATAGACGAAAAATGGTTTAGAAGTAAATCAGAATCGGTTTTTGTTTTAAAAAACCGCTCTTTTACGATTTGGGAGCAGCAGCCATACATTTTTAGGTTTAAAAATTATAGACCTATTACTGGTAAAGCTGATTACATGTATCAAAATGCGACATTTATCCCTCTTACAAATACGATGGGCGAAGTTAGCCATATTTGTATTATTTTGTATGATGTAACAGATGTCGCGGTAAATAAAAAAGAGCTTGAAGAGTTAAACAAAAAATTAGAACAAGTAAGTCAAACAGATAGCTTAACGCAGCTTGCAAACCGTGGACACTGGGAAGGTACGCTACGCCAAGAGTTTTTGAGAGTTAAGCGAAGTGGTGGCTGTAGTACATTATTAATGTTTGATATTGACCACTTTAAAAAAATAAATGATGAATATGGCCATAGCTGTGGTGATGAATCGCTTCGTCATTTATCTAACTTACTACGTACGACGCTGCGCGAAACTGATGTTGCAGGGCGCTATGGCGGTGAAGAGTTTGCAGTAACATTACTTGATACAGATAAAGAAGGCGCTTTTGTATTTGCTGAGCGTTTAAGGGTATTGATTGAAACTAACCCTGTTAAGTATAAACACTTTGAAATAACAATGACGGTAAGTATAGGGCTGGCTGGTAGCAGTAATGATTTTAAAAATCATGAGCGCTGGATAGAGGCTGCAGATAAAGCACTGTACCAATCTAAAAATACAGGGCGAAATAAAGTAATAGCCTACGAAGATATAAAAAATG
>NZ_WTKW01000183.1:0-8523 GCF_011378745.1 Pseudoalteromonas sp. Z1A6 | reverse complement strand
GTGCTTATTTAGATAAAAAATTAGCCCGTTAATTCACTTTTAATTGAGCATAAAAAATGCCAGCAATACATGGCTGGCATTTTTATAGCTTACATATTTATAGCTTACCTATTTATTACTTTGCTAATTTTTTAGCTAGGTATAACCATGTTTCTATTACTGTATCTGGATTTAGTGAAACAGAGTCAATACCCTGCTCTACTAACCATGCTGCAAAGTCTTCATGATCTGAAGGACCTTGGCCACAAATACCTACGTACTTTCCTTTTGCTTTAGCTGTTCTAATTGCCATAGAAAGTAGCTTTTTAATTGCAGGGTCACGCTCATCAAATAAATGTGCGATTAAACCAGAATCACGGTCAAGACCAAGCGTTAACTGTGTTAAATCGTTAGAGCCGATAGAAAAACCATCAAACATTTCTAAGAATTCATCTGCAAGTAATGCATTTGAAGGTAGCTCACACATCATGATTACTTTAAGACCATTATCGCCGCGTTTAAGGCCATGTTCTTCTAGTAATTCAATTACGCGTTTGCCTTCTTCAAGGGTACGTACGAATGGGATCATGATTTCTATGTTAGCCATATCCATGTCATTTCTTACGCGTTTTATAGCTTCACATTCTAGTGCAAAACAATCGCGGAAGTCTTCAGAGATATAACGTGCGGCACCACGAAAACCAATCATTGGGTTTTCTTCTTCTGGCTCGTATTGCTGGCCACCAACTAGGTTTGCGTATTCGTTTGATTTAAAATCAGACATACGAACAATTACACGCTCTGGTGCAAATGCACACCCTAGAGTAGAAATACCTTCAACCAGTTTTGTTATGTAAAACTCTACTGGTGATTCGTAACCGGCAATCATGTCAGTAATTTCTGCTTTTAATGCATCTGTTTGAGCATCAAAATTTAATAACGCTTTAGGATGAACGCCAATCATACGGTTGATAATAAATTCAACTCGCGCAAGGCCAACACCTGCATGCGGTAAGCGTGCAAAGTCAAATGCACGATCGGGGTTACCTACGTTCATCATAACTTTCATTGGAAGTTCTGGCATTTTATCAACGCGTGACGTTAGTATTTCAAAATCTAAAATACCTTCGTAAATAAAGCCGGTATCGCCTTCGGCGCACGATACAGTGACTTCTTGTCCCGCTTTAATTAAATCAGTTGCGTTACCACACCCTACAACTGCCGGAATACCAAGTTCGCGTGCAATGATTGCCGCGTGACACGTACGTCCACCACGATTTGTAACAATCGCTGCAGCACGTTTCATGATTGGTTCCCAATCAGGGTCGGTCATATCGGTTACTAAAATGTCGCCTACTTGTACCTGATCCATTTCTTTGATTGAATCAAGAACACGAACAACACCGCTACCAATTTTATGACCAATTGCACGGCCTTCAACAACAACGTTGCTTGTACCATTTAATTGAAAGCGTTCCATTACGTTAGAGTCTTCGTTTGAGCGTACAGTTTCTGGACGTGCTTGAACTATATATAGTTTGCCGTCGTTACCGTCTTTTGCCCATTCGATGTCCATAGGACGACCGTAATGTTTTTCGATGATTACAGCTTGCTTGGCAAGTTCTTGCACTTCTTCATCTGTAATCGAAAATTTATTTGAAAGCTCAGGGGCAACATCAACGATGTCTACTTGCTTACCGTGTGCTTTATCTTCTGAGTAAATCATTTGAATGGCTTTAGAACCAATGTTACGACGTACTACTGAAGGTTTATTTTTAAGGAGTGTTGGTTTATGAACATAAAACTCATCAGGGTTAACTGCGCCCTGTACAACCATTTCACCTAAGCCGTAGCTTGATGTAATAAATACAACGTCTTCAAAACCTGACTCTGTATCAATGCTAAACATTACGCCAGATGCTGATTTATCTGAACGTACCATGCGCTGAATACCCGCTGATAGGGCCACACCACGGTGATCGTAACCTTGGTGAACTCGATATGAGATTGCACGGTCGTTAAATAATGAAGCAAATACGTGTTTAATAGCGACCATGACTGAATCGATACCAACAACGTTAAGGAAAGTTTCTTGCTGGCCTGCGAATGATGCATCTGGCATATCTTCAGCGGTAGCTGATGAACGTACTGCGAATGATACATCTGCTGCAGTATCGCCATGGAGTTGGCTATATGCGTCGCGAATGGCTTGATCTAGGTTTGGTTGGAATGGTGTGTCGATTATCCATTGGCGGATGTCGGCACCGACTTTAGCGAGTGTATTTACATCATCAACATCGAGTGTATCTAGGATGTTGTGAATTTTTGCTGTGAGTCCTGATTGATCTAAAAACTCATTAAAAGCATCTGCGGTAGTTGCGAAACCACCCGGTACTTGTACACCAGCGTTTGCTAGGTTTGAAATCATTTCGCCAAGTGAAGCGTTTTTACCGCCAACTCGAGGAACATCTTGCATACCAAGCTCTTGATACCAGAGAACGTATTCTTGCACGGATCTTTCTCCAAAAAAAACAAATTGTAGGTCTAACTGTGAGAGTTAAGAAAGAAAACCTTTTATAAAGGTCATCATCATTCTACACTGGCAATAGTCCTCACGTAAACCGTGAGAAACCCATTTTAGGGATTTAAACGCAATAAAAAGGTTAATTATGAGAACTGCTTTTTATATATCAGATGGAACCGCTATTACTTCAGAGGTATTTGGGCATGCGACTTTGTCGTTGTTTCCTATCGATTTTAATCATAAAACAATTCCATTTGTAGAAACTGAAGAAAAAGCGCACGAAATTAAAGCATTAATTAATGCAACCGCTGCAAAAACAGGCGAAAAGCCATTTGTTTTTTTTACTTTTGTTAACCACAATTTAAGTGAAATTATAAAATCGGCTGATGCAGTCACGTATGACTTTTTAACTACATATAGCGAAAAAATAGAAAAAGAACTCAATGTAGCCCCAGTTCCTAAAATGCATCGTACGCATTCTATCCACGAAAAAAGTTATGATTTTAGAATTGATGCGGTTAACTATGCACTTATGAATGATGATGGCGGAAATATTAAAAACTTTTCTGAAGCAGACATCATTTTAATTGGTGTTAGCAGAAGTGGTAAAACACCCACAAGCTTATACTTAGCACTGCAGTACGGCATCAAAGCGGCTAACTACCCTATTACAGAAGAAGATTTAGATAATGAAGGTTTGCCTAAATGTTTAGTCCCTTACAAACATAAGTTATTTGGACTGACGATTGACCCTGAGAGACTTGCGGCTATTAGGCATCGACGTATGGCGAACTCTAAGTATGCTTCAATTAAACAGTGTCGTATTGAGGTTCGCGAAGTGGAAATGTTGTATAAGCGTCATAAAATTGCTTACTTTAATTCTACGCATCATTCTGTTGAAGAAATATCTGCAAAAATATTGATAGAAACAGACTTGGAGCGACGTAAGTACTAACTTACTAATAAAATTAAAAACAAAAAAACCGCAACTAAGCGGTTTTTTTAGTATCAATAAATATTATTTACGTGCGTCTTTTAGTAAATCAGCTACTAAAAAGCCTAACTCTAATACTTGGTCGGCATTAAGGCGTGGATCACACTGCGTTTTGTAACGCTGTGCTAGGTCATCGTCAGATAAACCGTAAGCACCGCCAGTACACTCTGTAACGTGCTGGCCTGTCATTTCTAGGTGAACACCACCTGCGTATGAACCTTCAGCTTTGTGTACAGCGAAGAATTGACTAATCTCGCGCATAATATTGTCGAAGTTACGTGTTTTGTAACCTGATGTCGCTTTTTCAGTGTTACCGTGCATTGGATCTGAGCTCCAAATTACTTTACGGCCTTCTTGTTGAACTCTTCTTACTAGTGCTGGAAGTTTTTCAGGAAGTATATCTGCACCCATACGCGTAATTAGCGTTAAACGACCAGGAATGTTATCTGGGTTTAATGCATCAATTAAACGAATTAGGTCATCTGGGTCCATACCTGGGCCAACTTTAACACCAATTGGGTTTTTAATGCCTTTAAAAAATTCAATATGTGCATGGTCTAGTTGACGAGTACGTTCACCAATCCAAACAAAGTGAGCAGAACAATCGTACCAATCACCAGATAAGTGGTCGCGACGAGTAAGCGCCTCTTCGTAACCAAGTAGTAACGCTTCGTGAGAAGTGTATAAATCGGTTTCTTTTAAGCTTGGCGCAATTGTAGAGTTAATTCCGCACACTTCCATAAACTCTAGTGCGTCTTGAATTTTATCAGCAAGTTGTTGGTATTTTTCTTTAAGTGGATTTGCAGCAACAAAGCCCATGTTCCAACGATTTACCTGGTGAAGATCGGCAAGGCCACCTTGTGCAAAGGCACGTAATAAGTTTAACGTAGCGGCACTATGATGGTATGCAGTCATTAAGCGTTGTGGATCGGGTATACGTGCTTCTTCTGTAAACTCGATATTATTAATAATGTCGCCACGGTAAGATGGTAAAGACACGCCATTAATTGTTTCTAAGTCTGCTGAACGAGGTTTAGCGTATTGACCAGCCATGCGCGCTATTTTAACTACAGGGCATTTACCGCCGTAAGTTAATACAACAGCCATCTGTAAGATTGTTTTGAATGTATCGCGAATGTTAGCGGCATTAAAATCGCTAAATGATTCTGCACAGTCACCACCTTGAAGTAAAAAAGCACGCCCTTCGCACACATCTTCAAGTTGTTTGAATAGGCTTCTTGTTTCTTCAGCAAAAACTAAAGGTGGTGCCGTTTTTAATTGGCTTTCTACTGATTTAAGTATTTCTTGATCCGGGTACTGTGGCTGCTGCAGTATTGGCAGCTCTCTCCAGCTATTTGGGTTCCACGATTGCATAATTTTTCCTCATTCCTACATTACCTGATAAGAAGAAATTAACGTATGCAGGCCCCTATGTTCAAGGACTAAATTCACTATTTTCCAATTATTTAGTTATGAGTTAAGTATAAAAGTAATCTTACTTAACCTAGGTGGTTATATAACATACACTTTAGTTTTATTTCGAAGAAACTAAAGTGTTTAAATACATGCGTTTAGAGCTAACTATTTACAATTTTAACGCATTGAGAATAAATAGTACATAAGGGTATGTTATACGTAATTTTACTGGGAACACATCGTACTTAAATGGCGGCTTCTGTAATCTTAACTTTACGCGGATAATTAATTAATAGCTATCAAGTGCTATGTGCAGACCTTAATGTATGATAAGAGCGTTTGTGGTAATCATTTATCTGCGCTTTAAATCCTAGACGCATAGTCTTGTATAGCACTCGTATGCTGGACTATATTCACAAGTGCTACAACTCAAAGGTGTGGTAGGCCATTAAGTTTTCTCTTCAAAGTGATAGTGCTAATTTACAATTCATCATGATTAAAGCCGCTACTGCTTGAAGTATCCTTAAAGAGGAACTGATATCAAAAAGCATTTGTAGTCATTGTAACCTTTAGGCTGATCACCGTACTGCCAACACGGTGTAATATGAGTCAGTAATTATAAATACTAAGACTGTTAGATAAATATATGAAAATTATATAACTCCGCTTAACTCATTTTTCTAAACTTAGTTTTATCACCTACTACGTAGTAGGCGTATTAGCCTTTTTATATACGACAAAGTAAATACTCCAATCTCATATGAATTAGTAATGAGTTTCAATCTTTCTTCATTTATATATCCCACTAAAAAAAGAACACATCATACTTATTTTAGTTATAATGTAAGTATAGTCACCGAGTGCTGTTAATTATTAATTTAGACAAAGCAAAGTGCATGTTATAACATAAGGCTAGTAAGATGTGTTCTTTGAGGTGTGTAATGGTAACTAAGGTACAAATTAGAAGTCAGTTTGATTTAATGAACGAATTAACTTTAAGGTTGATTGAAGAACTAAAAGAGTGTGAATTCTCCAAAGCGGAATATTATCAATTACCAGATGTAAGTAGTTTCGATGAGAGTAAAGTTCCAGAATCTATACTTGTTTCTAAAATCACTGGAGTACCTGCTCAAAAAGCAATCCTAAACTCTTTTTCAGACATGTATAAAAAATCAGGATTAAGCAGTCGTGTTTTAAAAAGGCACCCTGGTTTGCTCGTTATTAAAAATGCAGATAAACAAGCTTTAAATAATCGTATAGCTCAAGTAAATAAAGCTAAAGCTACGTTTAAAGAATGTATTTTAGCTATTGATAGCAACGATGCTCGATTTGAAGCAGTTCACAATGCTATACCAAATTTAATAACGCTTGCTGCGTATCGTAAAATTCATAGTGAAAGCGAATCGCCATTTTCGGTTAGGTTTACTTGGATGCACAAACACGCAACTAAAACGCTGACTAAAAAAATGGCTCTCGAAATGCTCGACAAATCGGCCAGTTATCGAAATCCAAGAATGATAGATCAACAAAAATGGCAATCACTTGTAGCTCAAGAACAATTACGGGTTGCTAGTTTAGGCGAAAAGGAAAAACTTAGAATTCGCCGCCCTACTAGAGTGAGTCCACAGGTTAATGTGAGATATACGGCGCAAAATCGCTATCATGTGAGTGCTGCATTACCCTTTATTCTGATTAATCCAGAACCAGATGTAAAATTAGGTATATTACCTGATTATCAAAAACCCGATACTCACCCTCGTAAGCGCGAGTATGATTTTTTGGTTGATAGGTTATATTTAGAACAGGTTGAGCGGTAGTCATTATGTTAAAAAGGCCACATAGTGTGGCCTTTTTAGTTATGCGTACAGTATTTAAAATGACGGTTATTATTTTTCTACTATTTCTTCAATTTTATCTTCATCAATCAGCACGGCATTTTCAACAATGCGTTTACCGCCTTGGATTTCAATGCGTTTATTGTGTTTGTTCAATGTAAGTATTTCATCGCAAAACTGATCAGACGGGTGCATTTCGTATGTGTAATCGATAATGTTACCGGTTTTGTCATCTTTAACGTTTGTAATGCTGTATTCTGATATTGCACCTTTTTCAATCAAATCTTTCATTGTGGTGGTCATATCACGACGAAGTGCTTTTAATTTATTTTCGGTAATATCATCAGTTGAATAAATAGATCCGTATTTTTCCATAATAGAAAGTAATCTAAAATGGTACGTTTTACCTGGTGCTGCATAACGCCAAAGGTGATACAAACGAAGCATCATCCAACGCGATAATCCACGTTTTAATTCTTGTGCGCTATTAAAGTAATACCCTTTGTATTCAAGGTTATCAATCATGTTATGAACAAATGCATTTAAACAGGCGACGCATTTTACATTGCCACCCTGACCTTTTTTGCCACTAAAATGCAGTGACGATAAAAAGTTCATGTTTGACTCGTAAAACGAATCATCTATATCAGAATTTTTAGTATCTGTTGCCGAATATTTAAATGAAAGTTTAGAACCTTGCAATGCTTCAAGTGACTCTTTTATTGCAGGATATGGCATTGACTGCCCTACCGCTTTGAGTTCTTGTGCTAATTCGTTCATAGAAAAAACAACCGCGTATTGAATACCGGATTTAAAATTAATTTTAACTATTTTGCCTTTAGAAGCTAAACGAATAAGTGCTCGCTCTACTTTTTCTTCTCTATCTGATGGCCAAACAAGGTATTCAACATCTTCGCCATCTTTGCGTGTACTTACAACAGCTGGCGTTATTTTTATTTCGCCATCGTACAAAATACCATCTACTTTTTCAGATATTTTACGCGTAATAATTGTTTTTTTAGGCGCTTCTTCAAGTGGCAATTTTTTATAGCCCGAGCGAACAAAGCGTCCCCACAAATCATAGTGATTAAACGTGTTTGAATATGCACGTAATCCATGTGCTGCATTTTCAATAGAAATTCGCACGTCTTTGTTGTCTGTAAATAGTGCTAAACTTTCGTTATCTATTGCACTTTCCACCCCGTGGATTTGGCCCCTAAGTGTATCGGGCAAGTTATCTACCGAGATGTTGACCTTTCGGCTCATTGTTCTTATTTCCATTTTTATTGCGACAGCTAATAACAACACATTAAGCAACAAAAGTTAAATGTTTAAGTTAGTATAAAAGTGATCTGACTTTAAATAAAACGTTTGGATCACTATTATACTAAGTGATGTACATTACTTACGATTTCAGATCATATTTATACTAACTGGACTATCACAAATCTAATTTTTACTAACTCAGCTGTTATTTTGTCCATTACAATGGCTTAATT
The DNA here is from genome assembly GCF_011378745.1 of Pseudoalteromonas sp. Z1A6. NCBI lineage: Bacteria > Pseudomonadati > Pseudomonadota > Gammaproteobacteria > Alteromonadales > Pseudoalteromonadaceae > Pseudoalteromonas > Pseudoalteromonas sp. Z1A6. The sequence goes on along the minus strand of NZ_WTKW01000183.1, from coordinate 276 downwards.
TTAAAATTAAGCACGACAAATACACCAAAAAATATATTCCCCTGTGGATAAAGCCTTATCGAGTTAGAATAGATCTGATCTGTACCAAGTACAGATCAGATCTATACTAATTAAAAGCGTATTTTTATGTTGCGACTAGTGTATAACTTTATAATTTACTTAGTAAAAAACTGATCTGCAGGGCTCTTTTTGTTCATAACTTCATGCGTAACCTGTGCATAACTCTATATTTAAAATAGACCTTAGTAAAAAGCTGATCCGCAGGTAGATAAAGAT
>NZ_WTKW01000182.1:0-8550 GCF_011378745.1 Pseudoalteromonas sp. Z1A6 | reverse complement strand
CTTATTTAAAAAGTTCTGGTTGATTGCTTTGCAATCAATATATAAGCTAATAAAATAATACGATTAATTACTCTCAGGCAGTAGTGTTACTGCCCTTAATTCTCAAAGCTGATATACTGCTTGAGCCAATTAAACAAACAAATACAGAGCACTTTCATAAATAATGATTAATAACCAACCCTACTTAGCAGGCAATCTGTGAAAATACCTAAACGCCTACAACCCCTTGTTGATGATGGCCTTATTGACGAAGTTATAAGCCGACTAATGAGCGGTAAAGAAGCCGATGTATTTATTGTCCGCTGTGGTGAGCACATTCGCTGTGCGAAAGTGTATAAAGACGCGGTTAAACGTAGCTTTAAAAAAGCGGCACAATACCAAGAAGGCCGAAAAGTACGTGGTGGACGCCAAGCGCGTGCTATGGGTAAACGTTCTAGCTATGGCCGTCAATTAGAAGAAGAGATTTGGCAAAATGCCGAAGTTGATGCGTTATCTCGTTTAGCTGGCGTGGGTGTACGTGTTCCTGATACTTACTTTTGTATTGATGGCGTGCTGCTTATGGAGCTTGTGTCGGACGAGAATGGTAACGTAGCCCCTCAACTTGGACATGTCGTTTTTAGTGAAGAGCAAGCTATTGAGCAACATAAACTCATGATGCATTACATTAAGCTTATGCTTTGCGCAGGTATAATACACGGCGATTTATCTGAATTTAATGTACTTGTAGATAATAACGGCCCTGTAATTATAGATTTACCGCAAGCAGTTAACGCTTCAGCAAATAACAGTGCACAAGCTATGTTTGCACGCGATGTAAATAACATACGCCGCTACTATGGTGAATTTGCGCCAAGCATACTAAAAACTCAATACGCTAAAGAAATGTGGGCATTATTTGAAGAGGCCAATTTAACGCCTAATTCAACGCTTACAGGTGAATTTGAAGACAGTGACGAACTTGCCGATGTAGATTCTATTCTTGATGAAATTCAAGCTGCCGAATACGAAGAGTTTGACCGCTTAGAGCGAATTAAAAATGCTGACGATGATGAATAGCTCATCGTCATAGCTTACTAATACCTCTTACTGCGGGTGCACAAATCGGTAGCCAACCCCATAAACAGACTGAATAACACTTTCAGTTTGTGTCACTTCATCTAGTTTTTTACGCAACTTTTTAATATGGCTATCAATAGTACGATGGCTCACAATACGCTGATCGGCGTACATAGTGTCCATTAAACTATCGCGCGAATAAATACGATTTGGGTTGTTAAACAAAGGTTTAAATAGCTGAAATTCAAAGTTCGTAAGCTCTATGCTGTTTGATTTGTATTTTACGCTGTAGGTACTCTCGTCAAGCTTCATTGTTGACTCTGTAACATCACTTGCGCTACTTAATCGCCTTAATATAGCTTTAACTCGCGCCACCAGCTCAGCATAACTAAACGGCTTACAAATATAATCATCTGCACCTAACTCAAGTCCAAGCAGCCTATCTATTTCTTCTACTTTTGCCGATACCATAATAATAGGCACATTTGAAAAGCGCCTGATTGCTTTACATAGTTCTATACCACTTTGACCAGGTAGCATTATGTCGAGCAAAATTACGCTCGGCCTGTTAATTTCAAGCCAAGGTAATACTTCATTTCCGTGATGTATTTGATGAGTAACAAAATGATGGCTACTTAAAAAGTCACTCATTAAGTTAGCTAGCTTTACTTCATCTTCTACAATCAGTATTTGTTCGCTCATAGAGTTCTCTGTTATTAGTAATCCAAAATTAGGATAAAAATACCATATCAAACAAAGTTCAAGTTACGTATTTTTTGTGAATCAACTAAAGCTAAATAGTTGGTAGCCTAATAATAATAGCAAGGCCGCCTAAACTGGCTTTTTCAGCGGCTATTTCACCTTTGTGTCCTTTAACTATATGCTGACAAATAGACAAACCTAAGCCTGAACCGCCCTCTTGACGATTACGCGAGCTATCTACTCGATATAAATACTCAAACAAATGCGATAAATGCGACTGATCTACACCTACGCCATTATCTTCAATTATAAGCTCTAAGTAGGTTTGCCCTTTAATGCTTATATTACTAGCCGTTAATGAAATAGTTGTGCATTGAGCATAATGTACCGCGTTCATTAAAATATTATCGAGTAGCTGTAAAAGGCGCGTTTTATCTGCTTGTACAGTTATATGTTTAGCGCTATTTAGTAGATAAATTTTTATATTATGTTGTTCAAGTATAGCCTGATACTTTTGCTCTACAGTGCTTAATAGTAACGCCATGTCAGTAGGTTGCATAGTGTAGTGCATTCCCCCTAACTCTGCGCTGTTGAGCATATGTAAGTCGTCTATTAAGCGTTTTAAATGCAAAGCTTCATCGTTAGCCGAACTTATATTTTTTGTATTCGGTTCGCGTATGCCAAGTAGCATAGCTTCAAGTTCACCGAGTAAAATGCTCATTGGCGTCCTAAGCTCATGAGAAATATTAGCAAGCCAGCGTTTACGTACTTGCTCGTCTTTAGCGAGTGTAAATGCAAGCGTATTAAAATCTTCGCTTAATTGGCCTAATTCGTCTTTTCGCTCAAGCGTAAGTTTGGTCTCGTAATTCCCTTGTGTTAAGCGATGCATACCATTTGCAATTTGCTTTACAGGGCTAACTAAGTGGCGAGATAATAAAAAGGTAACAAGTAACGTAAGCAGTACCGCAGCTAATGCAATAAACCATAAATAGTTAGTTTGCTGTTGTAAAAAATCAAGCTCATAACCATCAACCAAGCTATCTCTTTTAGATACAGCTAAGTAACCCACTGTTTTATCGCTCACTGTAATTGGGGTTGTTATATATTTTAAATCGCTGAGGTATCTACCCACTACTCGCTGCTTATTTTCATCAAGCAAAGCGTAGTGAGCAATATTTTCAGGTGGTAGGCGGCGCTCTCCCCCTAAACGAATATGATCGGGTGGCGGCCGTCGCATCATTCCCCCTCTGGGGCCTGGACCTTCTGGTGGCCTAGGTAAAAACTGGCTATTTTCTAGCTGAGATTCAACAAGTTTTCTAAAATTTTCGCCATTGCCAACAACACGTTCCCATGAGGGGGTTTTTTCGTATTGCTTTGCAAGTTGCACAACAAGTGGTTCAAGCGCTTTTACTTCTTTTGCATTAACAAAATCAATTACGCCTTGCCCTATACTCCATTGTATAAGTACTACTAGCCCTGCAATAACACTAAAGGTAAAACTAAATAGTATTAAAAAAAGTTTATTATGAATTTTCATTAATGCGTGTTTTCAACCTTGCTAGGAAAGCTTTCAAATCGGTATGTTATAAACTCTTTGGTTTGATCGTTAACATACAGCGTAGCAACTATTTTTTTGCCCTGAGCGGTCCAATACATATGACCATGATTATTTAAAGTAACCGATACGGTATTTATACCACTTTTAAATAAGTTAGCAGGTAAATGCAATGCATGTCCGTAAATTCGCTGTATTTTAACCCCATTTATATATAAATGAGCATGACCTTGTAAAAAGCCCGTGTCATCGTTTGTAGTAACGCTCATCATTTGCTGCATGTTCATTGCGCCCTCAGGGGGTACAGATAAATCATAGCGCTGAGTATCTAAAATTAAGTTATAACCCGACATACTATCTTTTAATAACTTAAGGCTTAATGCCGGGATTGGCGTATCACTTGGCACTGCTATAGGCATATGGCTATGATCCATCATTTCCTGCTGCGCAAAGAGCTTAAAGCTCAATAGCACAGCAGTAGTTAGGATCAATGCGTATTTAAAATAACGCATAGTTACTCCTTACATTCCCGGTGGTGGACCCATTGTTTCGCCCGTATCACAGCGACCAATTGAATTATCGGCTAATTGACCTTTAAAACGAGGCCCTATTTGATAAGGAAAAGAAGGCTGTAATTTACCATCACTGTCTAACGTTAGTGTTATATGGTAGTGATAACCCTTGCCATCGTTAGTATCGTGGCCGTTATGCTCATCTAATTGAGCACCGGTTACTGTTTTTTGTGCGTAGTAGAAATCTTCAAAGTAATAACCATCGTCGGCATTTAATGTATTACCAGAGAGCGTCGTTACTTCTGCGCCAATAGCAGGACCTGCATCACTTGTTTGTGTGCCTTGGCTAACATCGTATTGATCGACTAAAGTACAGCTTCGCTCACCTTCAGTACCACAACCACCTTCACTTTCTGACGCGCCATAATCACGCATTTCCCAGCCGCTTAATGCAAGTTGACCGTTACTTTCATAAGGACCATAAAGCGGATAGCCATCAGCTGCAAACCCATAAATAGGTGAATGCGCATCGCCATCATCTTCAAGTAAATCAGCTAAGCAACTAGTATAAAAATGGTGATGATATTCACCGTTAGCAGCATGTCCGCCACACACATCAACATCGTATTGCTCAGCAATGGGCGCTAATGTATACCAAATATTATTACCGTAGCTCATACCATCGCCCCAGTTAAATATACTGGTGCCATTAACCATTAAGCCAACTGTACCTAAACCTGTTTCACACGTTTCAGTGTCAGATAAATCGGTAGGTGTTATCGGAAAATACGCCTCAACTGTTTGTTCTGTCGGGCAACCTGGTCCTGGAGGCCAATAGCCTGCGCCGCCTGTGTCATCACAGTTTTCAGTGCTGCTGTTATAGCCAATATCTTCACCAAACGAAATGGTTTGCCCTACTGCTGCTGAGGTTACACCGTTATAAAAATCGGTAGCTGCACGCGGGCGGTTATTTAACGCGTCTACTTGGTCTTGTGTAAGCGTTACGTCATATTTAGGAATGTCAGTTGTTTGCACATACATGTATTCAACGTCAGCATCTTCCTCAGAAACAGTAACAACCTCAACTGATTGAACATCTTCAACCACTGCGCCATTGTTTTGTATATAAGTGGAGGTTGTATCGTTGTTAATTAACCAGCTGGTAAGTTTTGCACTATTATCAACTGCACCAGTATCTGAGTCTGATGAAGCAATAACATTAACTATAACGGTATCTACAACGACATCGTTTGTGCCGTCATCTGCACTGATTTCAAATACAAGTGCTTCATCGGTTAAAACTTCAGGTGCAACAAACTCAGTAGACGTTGCAGTACTTGAAGATAAGCTAACGGTAGTGCCTGATGTTTGTGACCAGCTAACGGATACTTCGCCATCATCTTCAACTGTTGAAATTAAATAAACGGTATCGCCCGCATTAACAGTTTGGTCAATACCGGCGTCAACCGTTGAAGCACTATTACTGACTGTCTCGCCGTCTGTTGTAGTACTTGTAGAATCGCTGTTACATGCGCTTAAAGCGATACAAAGCGCACTTAACGCAAATAACTTAGTTACATTAGAGGCTTTTGTTTTAAAAAGTGTTTTCAATGCTTGAACCTTTACTTTAACGTTTAATAAAACAAAGTTAACAAGTAAAAGTGCAAACATTGTGCACAAACTAAGGAAGAATAAACATAAAACTAGATTTGTGGTCGTTTAAGTATAAATTTGTCTTTAGTGGTTGCATAGTAATCTCCACCCATTCTACCTACCGCATCTAAAAGTGTTGGGTCAATATAACCGTCAACAAACACTTCATCGTCAACACAAATACCCACTATGTCTAACAACATCATTTGTCCGCCGCCAGGCTCGCTTGAAATAGTAATAACTTCACGTAGCTTACACTCATAGCGTACTTTTGAATCAGCAACACTCGGCACTGCGACCATTTGGCTATCAATTTTAGTTATATTTGCAGCATCAAACTCACTAACATCACTAGGATAATTAGCACAGCTTTGATTCATTTTTTCAACCTGCTCATGACTCACAATGTTAATCACACATTCTTTAGTCGCTAATAAGTTAATTAATGTATCTTTGCTTAGTTTATCGCGTGGATTTACTTGCGTCACACTCAATACTGGTGGGTTACAACTCGCTACTGTAAAAAATGAGTAAGGAGCAATATTAGCCACACCGTCGCTACTTAATGTACTTATCCATGCGATAGGCCGAGGGCTGATCCCGCCAACTAAATACGAATAAACATTAAGCTCTTTATTTACAGTTAAATCTAAAAACATACTTTTCCTTTTAATACATTAAAACTAAATCTTAATTCAAGTTAGTTACGTATAGGTTTGGCTGACTCAGTTAAATAACAAGCTAATTTTTATCTCTATTTAAAGCAATAAACAAATTATATGAAAATAAACATCGTGTGGTTTAAACGTGATTTGCGTCTTAGCGATCATCAACCATTAAAAAATGCATTCAGTAATGGCTTACCTACCCTATTACTTTATAACTTTGAGCCATTATTGCTCGAAGATGCACACTACAATGAGCGGCACTGGCGCTTTGTGTATCAATCAATAGTTGAGTTAAATAATCAGCTAGCGCGTTTTAACGCCTGTGTTTATATCTTTAATTTAAATATGAACGATTTACTTGAATCGTTAAAGGCACAGTTTGAAATAGTTAGTATTTTTAGCCATCAAGAAATAGGCTTAAACAACACCTTTGAGCGCGATAAAGCAATAAAAGCATGGTGCCAGCATAACCATATTAATTGGCAAGAGTCGCAAACAGGCGCGGTTATTCGCGGCAAAAAAAATCGTAATAATTGGAACGAACGCTGGCAGCAAACAATGCAAGCACCTATTGCAGTTCCTAATTGGAAGAGTATAAAAACAATTACCCTCAATAACTACCAAACACCTGAGCTACCAAGCGCTTACACGCAAGGTCACGACAGCTTTCAACAAGGCGGTCCGCTGCATGCGCGAACTGTAATGCAGAGCTTTTTTGCCGAGCGCGGTAAAGGTTATCAAAAAGGAATATCGAGCCCAAGTTTAAGCCAAACACATTGCTCCCGACTTTCGCCGTACCTAGCATGGGGGAACATTAGCCTTAGGCAAGTGTATCAAATGGCCATTGATGAATATCATTCAAAACACCCTGACAAAAGAGGCTGGAAGCGCCCGCTTGCAGCGTTTGTATCGCGCTTGCATTGGCACTGCCACTTTATGCAAAAGTTTGAGAGCGAATGTTCTATGGAGTTTTTAGCCCTTAATCCGGGTTATCATGTATTTCCGTATCGCGATGATGAACATGTTAAAAACGATATTGAACGCTGGGCGCAAGGTCAAACAGGTATTCCCATTATTGACGCTTGCATGCGCTGCTTAAAAGCCACCGGCTATATAAACTTTAGAATGCGCGCCATGCTTGTAAGCTTTGTAACGCATCATTTAAATATAAGTTGGCAGCAAGCAAGCTTTCCGCTCGCTAATTACTTTTTAGATTTTGAGCCTGGCATTCACTACCCGCAAATTCAAATGCAAGCCTCGGTAACAGGCATAAACACCATTAGGCACTACAACCCAATTAAACAATCAGAAGATCAAGATCCAACAGGTTCATTTATTAAAAAGTGGTGCCCCGAGCTTGAAAAACTCCCTATTGAATATTTACATCAGCCTTGGGAGCAAACTCCAATGGAAGCACTCTTTAACGACTTTAAGTTAGGGGAGGATTATCCCGAACCGATGCTTGATTTAACAGCAGCCTCAAAAGAAGCACGCGAACGCTTATGGCAATACCGTGAGCGAGCCGATGTTAAACGCGCCATAGGGAGGATTCTTAAAAAACACGTTGGAGGTACTCAAAAAGTTACTCGAACAAAAAGTAAAACGGATACTAAAAGTAACAGCAAGGCTAAGTAAGTATGGCGCACAAAAAACTAAACTTACCTCAAAAAATATGCCCTATTTGTAATAAACCTTTTACGTGGCGTAAAAAATGGCAGCGCGACTTGGATAACGTTATTTTCTGTTCAGAGCGCTGTAAGCGAAATAAACAGGGATAACAATTAACTGGCGTCTATTTTGCAACATCATCAGTAATTAATGCTTTTAAGGCTTTATATAAGTTTATTTTGTAAATAACGCTTAGCTAACCTGAAAAGCTTACACTCAAGCAAGGAGAAGATGATGACGATTAAAAAAACGGCAAGTTCAACATGGTCTGGCGATATTAAAACAGGTAAAGGTAGCATATCAACTCAAAGTGGCGCGCTTGATAAACAACCTTATGGTTTTAATACCCGCTTTGAAGATAAGGCAGGCTCAAACCCTGAAGAATTAGTAGGTGCAGCTCACAGTGCATGTTTTAGTATGGCACTTTCGCTTGCATTAGGTGATGCAGGCTTTACCGCAGATAAAATTGATACTAAAGCCACTGTAAGCCTTGATGAAGTAGATGACGGTTTTTCGGTGACGCATATTGCCCTTGAGGTAAAAGCGCGTATTGATGATATTCAAAACGAGCAGTTTCAGGCTCTATGTGAGCAAACCAAAAAGAACTGCCCTATATCAAAACTCTTAAATACCGAAATATCTCTGGATGCAGAACTTCAATCAGCATTTTAACTATTTAGATTTAACTATGTAGATTTAACTATGTAGATAGCCCCTTACTAAAAAAGCCAAGTAA
>NZ_WTKW01000181.1:0-8625 GCF_011378745.1 Pseudoalteromonas sp. Z1A6 | reverse complement strand
CATCGGTTTTTTGTTTTAAAATAGTTTTGAACATATTTAAAGCCGCGCTTTTCACGCGAGCAAGTTCGGCGTCTACATGCAAAGTTTAACACTGAGCTTAATTTTACCTGTAGGCGTTTAGCTTGCTGACGCGACGAGCGTAGCTCGTAATTACTATCGTTAGTTAAAAAGCGCTTTGCGTTAAATCAGTTACAAATTCTCTTGTGCTTCATTCACCATATCTTTGAGCGCATCAACTAACATTGGATCTCGCGAGTTTTGCTTAGCAAGCTCGAGTGCGTGTTTCATGCTGGTAACGGCTTCTTTAAACTGTTTGTCTGCAGTGTACCCTTGCGATAAACGCATGTGAGAATAAGTTGCATTTGGGTAATCGGTAGTAAAGTGTTTAAGCGTTGTAATAGCTTTAGCTGTATTACCAAACTTTTGCTGGCTATGAGCAAACTCTACGTAAACATCTTGTGGAATTTTAAGCTCAAACCCGTACTTATCACTAAGTGCTTGGTAATAACCTGTAATGAGCGATACATCAGCAAACTTTCCGTGCTCGTCAGTAACCTTAAATATTAGGTCGCTAAATAAGCGAATTAGGCTATCGCTAAGCGCTGGTAGTATGGTGCCCATATGAGTAAAAGCGGGGTAATGCTTATATTCCCATTTAAGCTGCGAGGGCGTTTGTTGTTCTAAATTTACCAAAGTATTTAATACGCCTGTATAAAAGCGTGCTCCTTCGCTTGCTACACTAATAAATAACGCCTGATCACCTTTAGGGTTTTTAGTGTATTTTATAATATTATTTTTCAATTCCTCATCACTCCACCAACTGTTTGGGCTTATAGCTATATAGTTATTAAATAACTCAGGCTGATTAACTAAAGTATAAAGCGCCAAAGTACCTGCATTAGAGTGGCCAATTAAGGTGTTGTAGCCGTTAGTTGAGTAATTACTGTTTATATAAGGCATGAGTTCATCAGACACAAAGTTTAAAAACTTGTCGGTTTGCCCAGCTTCAGGCCATTTGTTTTTAACAAAAGTTTGAAACTCTGTTTTAGGCTCGCCTTCTACTTTGGGTAAATAATCGCGAACACGGTTAGTTGTATCAATACCAACGAGCATTGCGTTAGGTATCTGCTCGTAATCAACAAGGGATTTAATAACACCAGACGCCGTATGAAAGTGCTCAACACCATCAAGTAAATAAATAACATAAAGCGGCTGATCGTCTTTTACAGTGTCAGGTATGAAAATTTTAATGGGTCTGTCTTCGTTAAGTATTTTTGACTGCAGAATGACTTTTTTACCAACGGTTATGTCAGTTGTATTGGTTTTTGCGTGGCTTAAAAATGGTGTACTAAAAGTAAGTATTAATACAAGCGATAGTAAGAGCTTCATAAATATCCTTATTTAATAATGTATTGCTTAATAATTGCACGGCTTTAAGCTTGAGTAAATGTTTATATTTTCGGGGTAAACATAAAACTTAAGCAATTAAAAGCTATCGCTTTTCACGCGAGTAAGCTCGGCTTCTACAAGAGATATTACACTCTGTGCTTAACTTTTGCGGTAGGCGAGCAGCTTGCTGACGCGACGAGCGAAGCTCGTAATAATTACCTTTTAACTCTTATCCATAAAAGCTTAAAAAACCTGCTTGCTTAATTATCCGTCTAAGCGTAAAATGCGCGCTCATTTCGGCTTTTAAACTATTAATTCCTTGCCTTAAACCGACCGGCCGAAACGGTAGAAGGCTCTATTAACCGTAAGGAATATCCATGCGTCATTACGAAATCGTATTCATGGTTCACCCAGATCAGAGTGAGCAAGTTGCTGGTATGATCGAACGTTATACTGGTTCTATCACTGAAGCTGGTGGTGTTATCCACCGTCTTGAAGATTGGGGCCGTCGTCAATTGGCTTACCCAATTAACAAGCTTCATAAAGCTCACTATGTTCTTATGAACGTTGAAGCACCAACTGAAGTAATCAGCGAGCTAGAAACTACTTTCCGCTACAACGATGCAGTGCTTCGTAACTTAGTTATCCGCACTAAAACTGCTGAAACTGAAGCGTCTCCTCTTGCAAGAGAAGAGAAGAAAGAAGCACCAGCTGCTTAATTGTTTTGAGTCCTAGCATGGCATGTAATCAGCAGTTACTATAATGGTTAGCCCATATATGAATCAGCTGGTTATATCTGGGGTAGTTTGTAAAACTCCCAAGTTTAGTCAAAGCCCTGCTGGCATCCCGCATTGTATTTTTGTTGTAGAACATAAATCGATGCAAACCGAAGCAGACCTTAACCGTAATAGTTACGTGAGGCTTCAGGTAGTTGCCAGTGGAAAGCAAATGCAACAACAGACTCAACATTTGCACGTTGGGCAGGCATTGCAAGTGAGTGGTTTTTTAAATCGCCACGAAGGTCGTAACGGCCTTAGCCAATTGGTTTTGCATGCTCAGCATATAGAAAGAATTATTTGAGGAATTAATCTCATGGCACGTTATTTCAGACGTCGTAAGTTCTGCCGCTTTAAAGCGGAAGGCGTAAAACAAATCGATTACAAAGATCTAGCTACTCTTAGAAACTATGTTACAGAAAGTGGCAAAATCGTACCTAGCCGTATCACAGGTACTAGCGCTAAATTTCAGCGCCAGCTAGCAACTGCTATTAAGCGTGCTCGTTACTTAGCCCTTCTTCCATACACTGACTTACATAAGTAAGCAGCGGATTAACAGTTTTTAAAAGGTGTAGAAACATGCAAGTTATTCTACTAGATAAGATCGCTAACCTAGGTAGCCTAGGTGAACAGGTTGTAGTTAAATCTGGTTTCGCACGTAACTTCCTTTTCCCTCAAGGTAAGGCAGTTCCTGCGACTAAAGCTAACATTGAAACGTTTGACGCTCGTCGTGCAGAACTTGAAGCGAAAATCGCTGAACAGTTAGTTGCTGCACAAGCACGCGCTGAAAAACTAGAAGCATTAGCAGAAGTTACATTAGTATCTAAAGCTGGTGACGAAGGTAAGTTATTCGGTTCAATCGGTACTCGTGACATCGCTGACGCTATCTCAGCTGTTGGTGTTGAAGTTGCTAAGTCAGAAGTTCGTTTGCCTCTAGGTACTATCCGTGAGACAGGTGAATTTGACGTATCAATTTCAGTTCACTCAGACGTAACGGCTACTATTAAAGTAATCGTAATCGCTGAAGCTTAATTTTTAATTAAGCGACAAAAGCCGTGCTATTAGCACGGCTTTTTTGTGTCTGTAATTTGGCTAACTTCATTAGTTAAGGGCACCGTCCAATAAAGCCTCGTACAAGCCCCTTTTTTATTCAATTATTTTTTTATTCCCTTTAAACCTTTTCGAACTGTTATTACGTCTAACTTATCAATACACTAACTCAATAATAATAATTAAAAGGCGGCATCACGGATGTTACACGTTAAACCCGAACAAACGCCTTTATGCGAAGCTAAACTCATTGAGCGAGTTAAATCAGGTGATCAAGGCGCATACACAACGCTTTATGAGTTACATATAAAACGAGTCTACGGTTTATGTTTACGCTTATTAGCGGACCAAGCGCATGCTGAAGATGCAGCCCAAGAAGTGTTTGTACAGGTATGGCGTAAAATAGCGCAATTTGACGGTCGCTCGCAGTTTTCTACTTGGCTCTACAGCGTTGCCAGTAATGTTGCGATTAACTACTTACGCAAGCAAAAAAATTGGCTGCAAAAAGTAGTGAGCATTGAACACTGCGGTATGGATGAGCAATCAGCTAATGACTGCAAAGGCTTAAATGGTCTCGATAAATTAATAGTAAGGCTTCCTGAGCGCGCACGTATGGTGTTTGTGTTGTTTGCAATCGAAGGTTACAGGCACGAGGAAATAGCCGATCAGTTAGGTATGGCTGTTGGTTCAAGTAAGTCGCAATATCATCGTGCTAGGCAGCTACTACAAGAGTGGTATGAAAATGAATAAACCAAATTTTGACGACTATTTAAATGAGTCATTAAACACGCTTGATAAAGACATTACGCCACAAAAAGACCTGTGGGCGGGAATTGAGCGAGCAATGGTTAGTAATAAGCAGGACCTAAAAGGCACTGCTATTTGGCCAAAACTAACAGCAATAGCTGCCTGCACATTAGCGGCTTTAATTGCTGTAAATTTATTTGTTATAGCGCCAGAACCACAACCCGTAGTGGCTATAAGTGATTACTTTTCGGCGCAAAAAAACAGTTTGTTGGTTGAATATGAAAATAAAGAAGCATTGACCACTAACTGGCAAACGCAGCTACAAGAGCTTGAAAACGCAGAGCAAGCAATAAAGCAAGTTCTTGAAAATGAGCCACAAAACCAAGCGCTACTAACAATGTTAGCGCAAATATATCAACAACAACTTGATTTAATTAACAAGGTGCATGCGCCACGTTGGCAGCACATTTAGGAGTACTACATGAAAGCGATTTTATTAGGACTGAGCTTATTTCCGTTGGCGGTATTAGCGGGTGAAAAAATAGATAAGCAAATAGACGTACCAAGTGGCGGCACTATTTTTATTGAAAACCAACGCGGTGATATACATATTACAGGCTGGGATAAAAACGAATTTAAAGTATCTGGCGAGCTTGATGACAAAGCCGAGGGTTATGAGCTTAAAACAAATGGTGATAAAACTCAGTTTATTGTAAAAATGCCACGTAAATCAAATTGGAGTAATAATGGCGATGGCTCAAGCCTAACCATATTTATGCCTAAAAGCAGTAGTTTAGAGTTTGCTGGCGTTAATGTATCGGTGACTGCAAAAGAGCTAAAAAATGGCGCTGAAGTTGACGTGGTTAATGGCGAAATTACGGTAGATGATATTACTGGCAACATTAAGCTCACCACCGTAAATGGTGATGTAAATGCAGAAAACCTAAGTGGTAATATTCAATTTGAAACCGTAAATGGCGAAATTAACGATAGAGAATCAAGTGGTGAACTACGTTTTAGCGCTGTTAATGGCGATATTAAATCAACCTCAAGCGCCAATGATGTGCGCCTTGAAAATGTAAATGGCGATATAGATTTTACGCTATCGTCAATTAAAAACTTACGTATTAACACGGTGAATGGCGAAGCCGAAGTACATATTAAAGAGCTTTTAAAAGGCGGTGATGTACGTTTTGAATCGGTAAGTGGCGATGGTGATTTTTACTTTCCTGACAGCGTATCTGCAAATTTTGAAATTAAAGCGCACGCTAATGGCAAAATCATTAATAAAGTTACTGGCGATAAAGTCAGTAAAGCTAAATACGGCCCAGCCAGTGATTTAGAATTTAGCATTAATGGCGGTAATGCTAATGTTGAAATGGATACAATTAGCGGGCGCATAGAGCTTCGTATTAAATAACGCTCATTCACCTTCACGATTACAAAAAGCAGGAAAAGATTTCCTGCTTTTCTATTTGCACAGCCCCTTCAAGTCGATAGAATAGAGCCATTCAATTTTACTACTGTGAAGTTATGGCCAAACCAGATAAGCAAGTCGATACACTTAAAGTTCCTCCCCATTCAATAGAAGCTGAACAATCTGTTTTAGGTGGCTTAATGCTTGATAACCAAGCTTTTGACCGCGTAGCGGAGCTTGTTGTATCACAGGATTTTTATACCCGCACGCACAAGTTAATTTTTGAGGCGATGACGGCACTTGCTGAGATTGGCGATCCGATAGATTTAATCACTATTTCTGAAAGTTTAGAAAAAAATAATAAACTGGCAGGAATTGGTGGCTTTGCTTATTTAGCAGAAATAGCTAAAAACACGCCAAGTGCTGCTAACATTGACGCTTACGCAAGTATTGTACGCGAACGTGCTGTTGTACGTGAAATGATTGGCGTAGCGAACGAAATTGCAGAAGCCGGCTTTAACACCGAAGGGCGTACTAGTCACGACTTACTCGATTTTGCCGAAAGCAAAGTGTTTAAAATAGCTGAGCAACGAACAAAAAATAATGAAGGCCCGCAAAGCATTCATAGCATCCTTGAAAAAACCGTTGATAAAATAGAAGAGCTTTATCAATCACCACAAGATGGTGTTACGGGTGTAAGTACAGGTTATGCCGATCTTGATAAAATGACGACGGGCTTACAGCCTTCTGACTTAATTATTGTTGCAGCGCGTCCATCTATGGGTAAAACCACTTTTGCGATGAACCTTGCAGAACATGCTGCAATGACTCAAGACAAACCAGTATTAATTTACTCTCTAGAGATGCCTTCAGAACAAATTATGATGAGGATGTTAGCGTCTCTTGGCCGTATTAACCAAACTAAGGTACGTACTGGTCAATTAGATGATGACGATTGGGCACGACTTTCATCAACAATGGGCTTATTGATGGAAAAAGGTAAAATGTACGTTGATGATGCATCGGGCTTAACACCTACCGATGTGCGTTCACGTGCAAGGCGTATAGCCCGTGACCACGGTGGCATTAGTATGATCATGGTCGATTACTTGCAGTTAATGCGTGTACCAAGCCTTGCTGATAACCGAACGCTAGAAATTGCTGAAATTTCACGTTCACTTAAAGCACTAGCAAAAGAGCTAAAATGTCCGGTTGTTGCGCTTTCGCAGCTTAACCGTACGCTAGAGCAACGTGCCGATAAACGTCCTATTAACTCAGATTTACGTGAGTCGGGGTCGATAGAGCAAGATGCCGATTTAATCATGTTTATTTACCGTGATGAAGTTTATAACGAAGACAGTACTGACAAAGGTATTGCCGAAATTATCATAGGTAAACAACGTAACGGCCCAATTGGTAAAGTGCGTTTAACATTCCAAGGTCAATTTTCTCGCTTTGATAATTACGCGGGACCAGCGGTAGATGACGATTACTAATGCGCCTAGCCACTGCTGAAATTAATTTAGCTGCACTTGCGCATAATTTAGCGCAAGTTAAGTGCTTTGCACCTAACAGCAAAGTAATGGCGGTGCTAAAAGCAAATGCTTACGGGCATGGTTTAGTAACGATTGCGCAGCATTTAAATAATGCTGACGCATTTGCTGTGGCGCGAATAGATGAAGGGCTTGCCCTTCGAGCTGGGGGCTTAACAAAGCCAATAGTTTTACTAGAAGGCTTTTTTAACAAAGCCGACTTACCTATTTTACTCGCTAATAACTTTCAAACTATTATTCATGACGAATACCAATTAGCCGCGCTTGAAAAAGCAAAGCTCGATGCGCCAATAACATGCTGGTTAAAAGTAAATACAGGTATGCATCGACTAGGTATTGCGCCAGAGCAGTTTGAAGAGTTTTATAACCGCTTACAAAAAACACCTAACGCCAAAAATACCGTTAATTTAATGACCCATTTTTCGTGTGCTGATGATGTTGATAATGCCAAAACGGTTCAACAAATCACGTTATTTGATAACTTAGTGAATGGCATTGACCAAGCACATTGTTTATCAAATTCTGCTGGTATTATTGCATGGCCGAGCGGTCATGGTGATTGGGTGCGCCCTGGGCTTATGCTATATGGCGTATCGCCAATGGCAAATAGTATTGGGCAACAACATAAATTAAAACCAGTTATGCGCTTAACTACGCGCGTAATTGCAGTGCGTAATGTACCAGCTAATGAGGCGGTAGGGTATGGCGGACGTTGGAAAAGCGATAAACCAACCAAGTTAGCTGTTGTGGCTATGGGTTATGGCGATGGTTATCCTCGGCACGCTAAAGAGGGCACACCAGTAATAATTGGTAAGCAGCGTTATGGTATTGTTGGCAGTGTTGCTATGGATATGATTAGCGTAGATATAGGCGCTAATGAGCACAATATTAAAGTGGGCGACAGAGTCACTATGTGGGGCCCTGAGCTACCAGTTGAAGAAATAGCATTATGCGCTGATACTATCCCTTACGAGCTATTATGTAATATTACACCGCGCGTAAGTTATGAGTATCAGCGTTAATACAGCTATAAAGCGGTATTTACTCTTTTATAAAGTAAACGTCGCTAAAGCCCATACGGGCAAATTCTTGGTCGCGAAAGTTACGAACAGAAGCAGACCCTTTTGAGGTCATTTCTATTTGCTGTACCATGCTTAAGTAATTAGTCAGATCAATACCTTCGGCGGCAGCAATTGCTTGATACATGTCGTGGTATTTATCTTTAGCGAAATTAATCTCGCGCGGTTCGTTTTTATATTTGTAGGTTATTCTACGTGCCATTTTAAGCTCATTTCAATTGAGTGTTGCAGCGATTTTACACTGTATTTAATAACGGCTCTAGCATTGAATGACTTGTTGTAATCGGTAATTAAAATAAAGAGTCAAAAATGAAATTATCAGTAGAGATCAGTAAATACCCACTTCACCAAGATTATATCCCGTTTATTCAGGGCTTTATTGACAGATTAAACGAATACGATGATTTAAAAGTGATTACTAACACGTTATCAACGCAAATTTTTGGTGATTACGATTTAGTAATGCAGGTGTTAAATACCGAAATTAAACGTTCATATGAAGAATTTGGTAAAGCTATTTTTGTATGTAAGTTTCTCTCTGGCGACTTATCGCCTGAATAACCTATAATACCAACCTGCATAAATATTTGATCAATTTAACGAATTAAATTGCA
>NZ_WTKW01000180.1:0-8626 GCF_011378745.1 Pseudoalteromonas sp. Z1A6 | reverse complement strand
TTTATTTTTGAATTTTTCTTCTAAACCTGTACTTGAGTCCAGTATCTATGTGCTTTTTTTGTTCTACCTTTAATTTATTAGATTGTTATTTTAAAAAGTTTGAGGGTACCTAAATGGAAGCAAATCAACTTGTAGTTATTGATATTCAGGGTTCGGCGGGTGTTGTGTTGGATGATGGATCAATAAGAGCGTTAAACGTTGGTGACATTATTACCGTAGGTGATTTAGTTGTTACTGCTATTAAGTCGTCGTTACAAATAGATGTGCAAGGTGAAACCTTATCTATACCCGCAAATCAAAAGGTAAAAATAACACCAGACCTATTAGCTAAAGAAGCAAGAGACTCTAGCGAAACAACTGTTTTTGATGAAAGTTTAGATGAAGCAATCGCAAGCTTAGATTTAGGTACAGAACAAGACTCATCAACGGCGGCTAATTCAGATGTAACAGATTTTTTAGATGCATTAGAGGGTGATGGGGACATTTTAGATAATTTAGAGGCAACAGCCGCTGGTGGCGGTAATGCAGCTGGTGCAGATGGAGGTAGTTCGTTTGTACAGTTAACCCGAATTTCTGAAAGTGTTGATCCTAGTAGTGTTACTTTTGATTCTTCTTTTGATCAAAGCGCTACTGAAGCTTTTAATTTAAGAGATACCTCTGATGGTATTGTGCCTGACGCAACTTCGGCTTCTATTTCACTTAATGAGCTGGGCGTTACTAATTCATCACAACCAACAATTACCGGTACGAGTGAAAACTTAATTGGCGAAACGGTTAATGTAACGGTAACTGATGTTGATGGAAATTCTCAAGTAGTTAGTGTTGTGATTGGCCCTGATGGTACCTTTGAAATAACCCTACCAACTCCAGTTGCGGATGGTCCTGTGACCGTTGTTGTTGAGGCGACAGATCCTGTTGGCACCCCTATAAACGACACTATTTTTATAGAAATTGATACAACACCTCCGCTTATTGCTATTGATCCTGTTGCCGATTCTGCTTCGCAAACAGTGACAATAACAGGGACTGTATCTGGGTTGAACACTGGTGATAATGTGTCGGTCACGTTAACGGATAGTGCAGGTACGGTACAAACAATTGTTACTCAGGTTGATGCACTAGGAAATTGGGTTATTACTACTACCTCACCTTTATCTGAAGGAGAGTTTAACGTAAGCGCAGTGGTGATTGATGCCGCTGGAAATCAAGCTGTAGATCAAGCTTTAGCGAATGTAGATTTAACTGCTCCGGTAATCACAGTAAATGTAACTGATGAAACAAATAACGCAACACCACCACTTTTTGGAACAACAAATGGGGTTCCTGAAGGCACGCAAGTAACAATTACTGTTACAGATAGTGCAGGACAAATACAAACATTAACAGCGGTTACTCAAGCCGATGGAAGCTGGAGTGTAGAAGTTGGGACTCCTTTACCTGAAGGTGATTTTACAGTTGATGCACAAGTAAGCGACAGTGTAGGAAACTTAGCATTAGCAAGTGATTCAGGAGTAGTTGATTTAACGGCGCCTACGGTACAAATTAATAATATTAACGACACTCAAGACACCACGCCAACTATTACAGGTAACGCGCAAGATGTACCTGCTGGCTCTATTATTAGTGTGGTTATTACCGATTTTAATGGTCAAACTCAAACATTATTAACCCAAACTAACGCTGATGGTGATTGGTCTATTGACGTAACTACGCCATTGGCTGAAGGGCAGTTTGAGGTTGATGCAAGTGTAAGCGATGCTGCAGGTAATCAAGCCCAAGCAAATAACCAAGGTGTTGTTGATTTAACAAATCCAGATATTACCGTTACTGCAATTGCTGATACTAACGATACTACACCAACATTTGTAGGTAGGGTAGAAGACGTTCCAGCGGGCTCTGTAATTACAGTATTAGTAACCGATATAAACGGTAGCGTACAAACTTTAACTACTTTATTAAATGAAGATGGTACATGGAGTGTTGATGCTAATGAAATCTTGCCAGGTGGTGAGTTTACAGCAACTGCGTCAGTAACCGATGCTGCGGGTAATGAGGCTACTGCGCAAACAAACGGCGAAATAACGTTTGCTCCTATTTCAATTCAAATCGATGCAATTGCTAATACTAACGATACCACTCCATTTTTAAGTGGTAACACCGGTAATGTGCCTGCAGGTACTACCATTACTTTAACTATTACGGCAAGCGATGGCAGTACATTTACATTACTAGCAGTGACGCAAGCAGATGGTTCGTGGACTGCACAAGTAACAACTCCTCTGCCTGAGGGCGACTTTACTGTAGTTGCAGCGGTTATAGATGACTCGGGCAATGAAGCGCAAGCAAGTGCAGTAGGTAATGTTGATTTAACTGTAAGCATTAATTTTATTATTGATACTAACGATACAACACCAACAATTAGCGGCTCTACCCAAGACGTAGAACCTGGTGCGTTAGTAACCGTTACATTTACAGGAAGCGATGGCGTAGCAGAAACCGTGCAAGTAGTTACAGGTGCTGACGGAAGTTGGTCTGTTGAGGCAAGTAATGAATTGGTTGAAGGTCAGTTTAGTGTAATTGCAACAGTGACTGATGCTGCAGGTAATACAGCTTCTGCAAGTGAAACTGGAGAGATTGATTTAACCGATCCTGCAATCACGATTAATCCTATTGAGGATACGAATGATGTAACCCCATCAGTAAGTGGTAACGTAATTGATGTACCTGCAGGGACCGAAGTTACATTAGTAATAACTGACAGTGAAGGCAATGAACAAACACTCACAACACTTACAAATGCCGATGGTACATATACAGCGGATATTATTGCAGATCTCAGTGAAGGTGATTTCACAGTAACAGCAAGTGTTAGCGACACTGCAGGCAATAGCAGTACTGCAACTGTTACAGGTACGGTTGATTTAACCGCACCAAGTGTCACTATTAACAATATTGCAGATACAAACGATACAACACCTACTCTTACAGGCTCTACCCAAGGATTAGCATCGGGCAGTGAAGTAACTTTAATTGTTACCGATAGTCTAGGGGCTGAGCAACAGTTAGTTACTACTATAAGTGCGGATGGTACTTGGAGTATTGAGGTTCCAACTGCTTTAAGCGAGGGGGATTTTACCGTAACTGCTAATGTATCTGATAATGCGGGTAACGCAGCTCAAGATTCACAATTAGGCTCAGTTGATACCACCCCTCCTTTAGTTGCAATAAATGACTTTGCTGATTCAAACGATACAACACCTACATTTAGCGGAACAACGAGTGATGTAGCTCCGGGTAGCCTTGTTAGTGTTTTAGTTACTGATGCAAATGGTGAGTCTCAAACATTGACGGCGGTTGTGTCAGAAGATGGAACTTGGCAAGTAGGTGCAACTCAAGCTGTTGCTGAAGGCGACTTTACAATTACGGCAACAGTAACAGACGCTGCAGGTAATGAAGCAAGCGATACCGGTACTGGAACAATTGATTTATCAGCTCCAATTATAGCAATTAATGCAATCCCAGATAGCGCCGATACTACTCCAACAATTTCAGGTTCCGTACAAAATGTGCCAGCTGGAACAACGGTTACGTTAACATTGACGGACGCTGGTGGTAATACACAAACAATTACAACACAAACGCTAGCTGATGGTAGCTGGACAGCTGATGCTATTAATGAGTTAGTTGAAGGTGACTTTAGCGTTAATGCCATCGTTAGCGATGAAGCAGGTAACCAAAGTGAAACTTCAGCACAAGGAACTATCGATAATACCGCACCAACTATTACGATTGATGCACTCGCTGATAGTAACGATACAACACCGACAATTTCTGGCACTGTAACGGGCGAGCCAGAAGGCACCGTTGTTACTATTACCGTGACTGATGAAGCAGGTAACCCACAAACCATCACCACAGAAGTACTCGCTGACGGCACTTTCACTGTTGATGTATCAGATGAATTAAGCGAAGGCGAATACAGTGTAGACGTATCAATCACTGATACTGCGGGTAACGAAAGTACAGAAGTAACAACGGGTACTATTGATACCTCAGCACCGGTGATTACGATAGATGCACTGGCTGATAGTAACGACACCACCCCAACTATTTCAGGCACCGTAACAGGTGAGCCAGAAGGCACGGTTGTTACTATTACCGTGACTGATGAAGCCGGTAACCCACAAACTATCACTACAGAAGTACTCGCTGATGGCACCTTTAGTGTTGATGTGCCGAACGAATTAAGTGAAGGTGAATTTACTGTTGAGGTATCGGCTACAGATACTGCGGGCAATGAAACCACAGCAACTACGACTGGCGAGGTTGATACTTTAGCACCGGTGATCACGATAGATGCACTGGCTGATAGTAACGACACCACCCCAACTATTTCAGGCACCGCAACGGGGGAGCCAGAGGGCACGGTTGTTACTATTACAGTTACTGATGAAGCAGGTAACCCACAAATCATTACCACTGAAGTACAAGCCGATGGCACCTTCAGTGTTGATGTACCAAACGAATTAAGTGAAGGCGAATTTACAGTTGAGGTATCCGTTACTGACACTTCAGGTAATGAAACCACAGCAACTACGACTGGAGAAGTTGATACGGCTGCACCATCAGTAATAATAGACCCTGTAGGTGATACTAACGACACCACACCAACTATTTCAGGCACCGCGACGGGTGAGCCAGAAGGCACGGTTGTTACTATTACCGTGACTGATGAAGCAGGTAATCCACAAATAATTACTACTGAAGTACAAGCCGATGGCACCTTCAGTGTAGATGTGCCGAACGAATTAAGTGAAGGCGAATTTACTGTTGAAGTATCGGTTACTGATACCGCGGGTAATGAAACCACAGCCACAACAACGGGAGAAGTTGATACCACAGCGCCAATAGTTACTATTAATGCGGTAGGCGATACGAGTGATACAACACCAACTATTTCAGGCACAGCTAGCGGTGAGCCAGCTGGTTCAACCGTAACTTTAACCGTGACCGATGCTAACGGTGAATTACAAACAATTACAGCACAAGTAATTGCTGATGGAAGTTGGACTGCAGAAGTATCCGCGGCTTTAGCTGAAGGAAGCTACTCTGTAGATGCAAGTATTAGTGATAGCGCTGGTAATGAAGGCACAGCAAGTGCTTCAGGCACAATTGATACAAGCGCATTGACCATTACCATTGATATTATTGGCGAAACTAACGATCAAACACCTCAAATAAATGGTGATACTTTTAATGCACAAGTTGGCTCTCAAGTGGAAGTTCAGATCACTGACTCAGCGGGTGCAGTAATTACTTTAACCACAGTTGTTGATGAAAACGGTCTTTGGAGTGTTACTCCGCCTGCAAATTTAGCTGAGGGCACCATTTTAATTATTGCAACAGTAACAGACATAGGTGGTGGAACGGCTAATGCAGAGCTTGATGCTGTAATTGATATTACGCCTCCAACAATACAAGTTAATGAACTAGAAACTAGTAATGACACTACTCCAATTATTTCAGGTAGCACAACAGACGTAGCTTCAGGCACAGTTATAAATTTAACGGTTACTGATTCTCAAGGGGTTGTTCGTACATTTAGCACAACAACGGATGCCGATGGTAATTGGAGTGTTGAACTTTCTCAAGAGTTGGCCTCGGGCGATTATTCTGTAGAAGCTGAAGTATCTGATGCTGCAGGAAATAGCGCTTCAACTACGGCTACCGGTAATATAGACACATCAGGACCTAGCTTAACCGTTGACTTTGAAGCTGTAACCAACGACTCAACGCCTACTATTTCAGGCACTAGTGATGCAGACGTTGGTACCAGTATCACGGTTGTTATTACAGATGAAAATGGAGTTGAACAAACACTTAGCACCACAGTAGATGCAAATGGTAACTGGGAAGTAACTCCACAAACAGATTTAAATGAAGGTGATAACACCATCGAAGTGAGTGTATCTGACGAAGCAGGAAATACGACAACAGTTACAGATACAATTACGTTAGACACACAAGCGCCAATACTCACCATTCAAAACGTAGGCGATGTCAGCGATTTAACACCTGAGCTGCAGGGCACTAGTAATGAAATTGGCGGCACCGTAACACTGACCATCACCGACAGCCAAGGCGCTGAGCAAACCTTCACCACCACCGTTGAAAGTGATGGCCACTGGAATATTGAAATTCCAGGTGCCCTTGCACAAGGTGACTTTAGCGTTGTTGCCAGCATTACCGATGCCGCAGGCAACGACACCACGGCCAACAGTAGTGGTAATGTAGATACCATTACACCGGTTATCACCGTTGATGCACTGGGTTTAGGCAACGACAGCACCCCTGTTGTTAGTGGTACCTCAACAGAGCCTGAAGGCACCGTTGTGAATATTGTTATCACAGACAGTAACGGCGATGAAACACCAATTACAGCCACAGTCGATGCGAACGGCAACTGGCAAGCAATCAGCCCTGAATTACCAGAGGGCAGCTACAGTGTGCAAGCCAGTATCACCGATGATGCAGGCAACACCGGCGGCGCCACACAAACAGGCAACCTAGATACCTTAGCGCCGACATTGACGTTAGACACAGTCGGTGCCACGAATAATAGCACACCAACAATTAGCGGGACATCGAACGCGCCAGTAGGCACGGTTATAACGATTAACGTCACGGATGCAGATAATACAGAAACGTTCACCGCAACAGTACAAGCTGATGGCAGCTGGTCAGCGGATGTACCGAATGCACTGAGCGATGGTGAGCTCACCATTGAAGCTAGCGTTAGTGATAACGCCGGTAATACCACTACATTAAGTGAAACCGCAACACTCAACACCACGGCCCCAAGCATTAGTATTAATGCATTGGTTGATACCAACGACACCACCCCAACCATTAATGGTACAAGCGATGCGGCAGATGGCACCACGATTAGTTTAACGTTTGAAGACAGTGCAGGGAATATTACGACTGTTGATACGACGGTAACGGGTGGTGTATGGAGCATCGATGCACCAACTGATTTAGCCGAAGGCGAATATACTGTTACCGCACAGGTAGACGATGGCCTAGGTAATATCGGCAGCGCCACCGAAACAGGCGAGATTGACTTAACCGCACCAAGCCTTGTTATTGTAGACAATGGTGTTAGCAATGACACGACACCGACCATCTCGGGTACAAGCGATGCGCCACAAGGCAGTGAAGTCACTATTATTGTGACAGACAGTGCCGGTGCACAGCAAACCATTACCGCGACAGTTGGCGGAAGTGGCGCGTGGTCAGCCCCTGTTACGACAGCCCTTGCAGAAGGTAACTTCACCGTAAGCGCAAGCGTGAGCGATGCCGCTGGCAACGAAGCCAACGGCACAGGCGCAGGAGAGGTGGATACAATTGCACCGACCCTTGTACTTACCAGCCCTGGTTCAAGTAATGACATCACCCCGACATTTAGCGGCACAAGCGATGCGGTTGAAGGCACGGTTATTAACTTCACCGTAGTGGATGATTTTGGTAGCTCACAAACGTTCACCACCACTGTGGATGCTGATGGCAACTTCTCAGTGGAAGTACCGACTGCACTGGCAGAAGGGCCATACAGCATCGAAGCAAGTATTAGCGATGCGGCAGGCAACAGCACCGATATTGCGAGCGATGGCACCATTGATACCACAGCACCAAGTGTGAGTGTGGATGCGCCAGTACTCACCAACGACACCACACCCACAGTGACTGGTACCAGTGATGCACCTAATAGCACTATCACAGTTACGTTTACAGATGCAGCGAATACCACTCAAAGCATTGATGTACAAACCGATGCTAATGGTAACTGGAGTGCGACACCAACAGGTACATTAGCTGAAGGTGACTACAGCGTCAGCGCCAGCATCACTGATGCTGCAGGCAACACAGGCACCGGCACGGACAGTGGCGAAGTAGACGTAACCCCGCCAGCACTTGCCTTTACACCAACGTTTGAACTTGGTTTATTAATTACCCTAAGCGGTACGTCTGACTTGCCCATTGGCAGTGAAATTACTATTACCGAGCAACTTGTTAACGGTGGTATTGGTGCAACATATACCACTACAACGGATGCGGATGGCAACTGGTCATTAGTCGGGTTGGATGTATCTTTACTTGATGTTGGCTCAGTGATCGCAACAGCGACCGATGCCGCAGGTAATACCCGTACAATTAGTTCAGATGACTTTGATAATACACCGCCGACACTCACTGTTGATGTTGCAGCACAAAGCGACAGCAATACACCGGTTATTAGCGGCACAAGCGATGCGGGTGAAGGCGCGCAAGTCACTATTGTAGTGACCGACAGCGCAGGCAACCCGCAAACTATCACCGCCCTTGTGGATGCAAACGGTGATTGGAGCGCCACACCAGCGACACCATTAAGTGAAGGTCAAAGCACCATTGAAGTAAGTGTACGCGACAGTGTTGGCAATGAAACCACCGTGAGTGACACCACGACTATCGACACGCAAGCGCCACTACTCACCATTCAAAACGTAGGCGATGTCAGCGACTTAACACCAGAGCTTCAGGGCACCAGTAATGAAATTGGTGGCACCGTTACATTAACTATCACCGA
>NZ_WTKW01000018.1:0-23473 GCF_011378745.1 Pseudoalteromonas sp. Z1A6 | reverse complement strand
ATTTTCTTAACGTTAAATAGACCCCATATATAAGCAGATTGGTATTACTTTTTAGCTAATAAAGTGAGCTTACCCAGAGTAATAATGGCTTGCTCTATCTGCTCGCTCCACGGCACACCATAACTTAACCTTACGCAGCTTTTATACTTATTAGAGGCTGAAAAAATAAGCCCAGGGGTAATACTAATACCAACCTCAAGAGCAAGTAAAAATAATTTTTTGCTATCGTATTCGCCTCCCAAATCTAGCCACATTACACAGCCTCCTTTTGGATCGCTTATACGTGTATTTTTTGGCATAGCTTGTTGTAAACACCATCGCATACGCTCTTTGTTATCGCGCAGGCGCTGCCTGAGTACCTTTAAGTTACGGTCGTACTCGCCGCTGGCAATAAATTCTGATAACGCCCATTGGTTTATTAACGAAGCGGAGCAACTTAGTGCTCGTTTATATCGCCGCGCTTGTGTTGCAAATTTACCAGCAACGACCCAACCCACACGATAGCTAGGCGCTGCGGTTTTAGAAAAAGATGAGCAACTGATCACTAATCCTTTTTTAGAGTACGCTAAAGCAGGTGTGCCTCGTTTTGCCGTAAAATATAAATCGCCGTATACGTCATCTTCAATAAGCACTACGTCGTGGCTTTCGAGTAACTCCACCAGCTGCTGCCTGTTTGTATCTGGCATAAAGCTGCCTACAGGGTTGCTAATTGCTGTCGAGAATAAACACGCTTTTATGTCATGCTCATTCAAAGCGCGATCCAAATCGCTTAACCAAATGCCATTATCTGGGCACAGTGGTATTTCGAGCGCTTTAAGCCCTAAGCTTTCTATTAGCTCTATAATCCCGTGATAACAAGGTGTCTCAATAGCCACTACATCGCCTGGCTTTGTCACGCACTTAAGCGCAATAGCCATGGCCTCTTGCGCACCATTGGTGATCACAAGCTCGTCCATATCAATGCCAATACCAAAATCTAAATAGCGATGCACTAATTGCTTTTTCAGCGGTACAAACCCATCTGTTGGGCCATAGTTTATGGCTTTACTGCCCGCAATTGTCATTACGCGGCGCATGTTTCTGGCGAGTGCTTTATCGGTAGGTGCTGCGGCAATTGGGTTAGCTATACCAAAAGGGACTACGTTCGCTTGATGAATCGCGCTGTACACCTGCTCTATTAAGGCTTGTTTATTTACCACAACAGGTTCGCGACTTAATTTAACTCGCTTAGGTAAATTATGCGCCATGCTAACGACTTTTAAAAAATATCCTGATTTTTCACGCGCCTCTACCAACCCTTGATCTTCAAGTGACTGGTAAGCCTGTTTTACAGTGGGGATACTTATGCTTAAGTTATCTGCCATTTTACGCAGTGATGGAAGTTTTTCGCCGGGGAGTAAAACTTGTTGAGCGCTCATATCTCTAATCAACTGAATAACTTGCTGATATAAAAACTCATGCCCTTGGCTATTTTTTTGTCTTATCATCACACACCAAATCTGTATAGGTTACATTTTTACTTTTCTGTATATGGTAAGTATACAGATAGGTCTTAAAATAGCCATTCAACCGGGCTTTGGAGACTAACCATGAAAAGTGCAGCGCTATACATTACAACCGTTTTAATTTGGGGCTCAACTTGGTTAGCCATAGAGTTTCAGTTAGGTGATATTGCGGTAGAGTTATCGTTATTTTATCGCTTTGCTATTGCAGCGCTTTTTATGTGGTTATATGTAGCGTACAAAAAACCCGACATGCGATTTAAGTTACTGGATCATGGCTTTTTTGTTTTATTAGCCATTTGTAATTTTGGATTAAATTATTTAATGCTTTACTGGGCACAAAATCACCTTACCTCAGCCATGACCTCTATTGCCTTTTCAATGCTGCTGGTTATGAACATAGTCAATACTCGGTTATTTTTTGGTAAGCCAATCTCAAAACGAATTTATACAGGTGCTGTACTCGCTGTATTAGGTATTACGTGTCTGTTTTGGCCACAGTTACAGCAGTTCGACTTGAGTAATGGTGCATTGGTCGGGTTACTACTTGCCCTTGGTGGCACCTTTGTGGCTTCATTAGGAAATATGGTAAGCGTTCGTAATTCTCGTAAACAAATTGGTGTATTGCAAGGCAATGCATGGGGCATGTTATACAGCGCTATAGGCTTGGCTTTATATGTATTAATGAACGATGTGCAATTTAGTTTAAACGCTCCACCAAGTTACTGGCTATCACTACTTTATCTATCAATATTTGGCACTGTAATCGCTTTTGGTTGCTACTTTGCTCTACTTAGAAATATAGGCCCTGAAAAAGCCAGCTACGTTATTGTTTTATTCCCACTAGTGGCAGTAACACTGAGTAGCTTTTTTGAAGGCTTTGAATGGCACGCAAATACCTTTGCAGGATTTAGCCTAGTGCTATTAGGTAACGCCATTGTGCTTACCCCAACAAAACGAATTAACGCCTTTTCAGCTAATAGAGCAATGGCTAAAAGTGGCTCCGTCCCCAGTTAGACGCGTTATTAACGCAACTAACGTAAAAGCGCCTACCCTACTGTAGGCGCTTTTTTATTGGCATATGAAAAAGTAAAGCCTGCCCATGTACACTAATAACGGCAGGAGTTTTATCTACCAGTTCACCATCTGCTTCAATCAATAACCCTTCAGTTTTTATGGAAGCTGTATTTAAGCGACTGTAGTTAAGGTTTTTTATATGCTGATGGCGCTTAAAAAACAACTTCATAAAGCTTATTACGTTATAAAAAAGCCCACCCGATCGCATTTGATAACACTCAAGCAGCCCATCAGTTAAATCTGCTTTTGGCGCTATTTCTAGACCACCACCAAAGTACTTATGATTAGCAAATACGGTAATTAAATTTTTATACTGCCTAACATCGTTATTAAACGTACCTTGTAACTGCTGAGCTTGATAATAAAATAGCTCCTTAATGCTCGTCCAACTGTAATCAAAAGATGAAAAACTAGCTTTAGCATTAATCGCTTTAACTACATGAGCATCAAACCCTACCCCTGCAATATTAATAAAATAGCGACTATTAATTTTTCCTACATCAATTGCTGTCGGTGTATTAAATAATGCCTTTCGCCAATCATCTTCTTTGCAACTAAACCCTCTCGAGAAATCATTACCTGTACCGCAAGGCAATAATGCTAACGTACAGCTACTCCCTATTAACGCATTAACCGCCAAGCTCAATGTACCGTCTCCGCCAAGTACAACTACTTTGGTAAATTTACTCAGTAGCAACCTTATTTGAGCGCAGTCATTGTTAAAGTTTCCTGTTGTAGTAAACATACAATAAGAAAAACTGCGTTTTTTACAGATGCTTTTAAGCCACATTAGTGATTTTTCATTCTGTTTTTTTGTACTTGGTTTAATAATTATTAGTAGTGACAAGCTTTTGTTTCCAACAATGTATTTGAGAACGAATAAAAAAGAGTTTAATTGAGTTTTTTTAATCTGAATAACTAGTCAAAAAAGGTTGTGTAAAATGCATATAAATAAATAAAAACACACACAAATACCAGTATTGGTGAGAGTAACGCCGATTTTATTTTAACTATTTATGCAAAAACCATAATAAAAAACACTGAACCGCACGTTAATAAAATAAATAAGGATTAGTTTAACTAATCCGTCAGGCTCAATTTTTATCGTTGTCTTTTTAATCAAACAACGTGCAAAATGCACGCGATTTCAACATATACAACCCGGAGCAAAATAATGAAACCAATTAACACATTAAATCAAACAGCAGCAGCTCAAGTAGCAGTTAAACCAACTAACCGTAAAGCAAGAATGTTAGCTAGACTTAACACTATTGGTAAAAGACTAGCACTTAGCGGCGCAGCTCAATATAAATAATCACCCAACCATGATTATTTTTCGGTGCAGCGAACACTCAACCACTAAATGAAGTCACTTATTTAGCTCCCCCTTGTTTGCTGCAACCTATTTATTTTATTAAAAATTGCCTTAATTTCCCCTTATTTACAAAAAAAACCTCATTTACGTACGTTTTTTAGGCAAACAGTCATTTTGCTATTTACACAGCGGTATCACCTAAGTATTATTCTGCGTCACGGAGAGATGGCAGAGTGGTCGAATGCACCGGTCTTGAAAACCGGCATGGGTTTATAGCCCATCTAGGGTTCAAATCCCTATCTCTCCACCATATTTTAATTGGTGGCTTTTTTTACTTCCATCAATACAAACGGTTATGCGTTGGAGAGGTGTCCGAGTGGCCGAAGGAGCTCCCCTGCTAAGGGAGTATAGAGTTTGTAGCTCTATCGAGGGTTCGAATCCCTCCCTCTCCACCATACTTAATTTAAACCACTTGATTGTGGTTTTTTTGTGCCTAAAATTTAACACCAATACTAAATTGGGAGGGTGAGAACCCTCGACAGGGTTCGACAAAATGTCTGGAACATTTTGGGCCGCTGCAAGCGTCGCGCAGCGATTGATTACATGCAAGCAAGCAAGTCTATCCCTCCCTCTGGACCATACTTAATTTAAACCACTTAATTGTGGTTTTTTTGTGCCTAAAATTTATAAAAACTAAACAAATTGTGCCTAGTAATAACTTAGGGCATTATTAACACAACTTTAGCCACTTTAGGTTTAGCTATGATCCGGTTCATATTGCTATCAGTTTGCGCGGCAGCACCATTTTTTACCTTGGCACAAAGTACAACAGTGTATAAGTGTGTCATTAAGGGCGTTCCTACCTTTAGCCAAACGCCTTGCGCTAAAGATGCACAAGTTATTACTCTCAAAGATATAAACGTAATTGAAGCGTACAAAAGCTCTACGCCCGGTAAAGGTATTACCGACTCCTCTGTGGATGATTACTTAGAGGTTCAACAAATAGATCGTGAAATAAAACGCCTTGAGCTATCTATTGCACAAAGCCAAAAAGAATACGCTGCTAAAAAACAGCAGATAGATTACATGACTCAAGATAAAGCCAATCGTTTAGGCGCTTCGTCTATTGCTGATGCTATCGCAACTAAAACAAATGCGTTAAAGCAAACTTACGACGCATCAATCAATCAAACGCAGCAAAAAATAGAGTCATTAAAACAAAGAAAGCAGCAGCTTAGCCAAAATCCTTAAGCGCTTGTTTTACTATCGATATAAACCGCTCAACGTCTTCTCGGGTATTATAAATATGTGGCGATACTCGTATTCCAAATTTACGAAAATCTACACTGACTTTCGCTTTATCAAGCTCTGTAAGTACATATTCTTGCAGCCCGGCAAAAAACAAAATAACAGTCCCGCTGCATTTATCACTACTCATAGGTGATACAACATATTCGCTTAGCTGCTCATGAATAAGCGTAAGCATCGCTAAGTTATGCTCCCTTACCTTGTGAGCAGTTAGCTCTGCAAAGTAAGCAATGCTATTGGCGGCAATAATATAAGGCGCTACAGAAGGAGTGCCCCCCCAAAATTTGAGCGCACTGGCGTTATATTCAAAATGGTTAATATCGAACTCAAATGGATTTTGATGCGAAAACCAACCCACATCTTTAGGTTCACAATATGCTATTTGGTGTTTGTTAACCCACAAATATGCTGCACCTGGCCCCCCACATAGCCACTTAACGCTCGAGCCAATCATAAAGTCAGCATCGAGTATGCTTAAATCAAGCGGTATAACACCCGCAGACTGAGCAACGTCAACTATTGATAAACTCTTGGTTAATTTACTTATAGCTACAATATCGTATACAGGTGCCTGCACACCTGTATTTGAATATACGTGGCTTATAAAAACTAAATCGATATCGGCGGTTATATAACGCTGCCAAACACTAATATCACTTAGATTTTCGTGCTCAGGTATAAACATGACTTGCGCGCACTCTGGTAATGCTTTTTGCATTGCAAAACCCATACTCGGAAAATCACTTTGCGCCATAAGCACTTTACAATTTTTTTGCTGTAACCGTGGATGCGACATAAGCAGCTTTGTTAAGCCGCTTGATAAGTTAACCTGCGGGCAAAACTGCGAACCAGGCGTATTAAATAACTTACCAAGTGCGGTAGTAAACTGCTCAACTGCCGGCAGCCATTGCTGCCAAGGCTCTTTATTTGAGCTCTCCCACGGTAAAAAGTAGTGCTGGGCTAAATATTGCTGTGTATTTTTAAGAGGACGGCCAACTGAGTGATTTAATAAATAACAGCCATCGGCCATACAAAAATCATTTTTAAGCATACTATTTAACCCATTTTTTAAGTGTATTTAGATCGTCAAAACGTGTTTTTATATCGTCGCGTTTTGCACTGGCTCGCCTATCTCTTAATTTTTCGAGCGAATCAAGTAACACATGAAGCGGCGGACCGCTTGCTGTTACCTTGCTCATATGCTGCTGTTGCATATTCTTTGAGGGCTGAGCAATAAATTTTTCAACTAGTTGATTATGATGACCGACTGCGGTGTCGCCATGTAATTTGCACACTTGGATAAATAGCTTTGCGTGACTTTTAAACCAATTTGTATTTTTATATTGCTTCGCTTGTAAAAAGTCATCCATAAAGCTTTGCATACGCATGGCTTCTCGTAGTATTTGTTGATCCTCTGGCATCATATATAAAAACTTATCCACCAGCATTTGCGAGTAACTAGGCTCATTTGCACTACAAAGCCCTAGTAACATATCAATCACGTTAATACCTGCAAAGTCACCGGCATTAGCGCCTCTGTAAACCTCTTTACCTACACGATACGGTTTATAGTAAGGGCGAACACAGTTAAAAAAGCGATCTGTATCGAGCTCAGTATAAAGTGCATTATTTGAATCAATAACATCTATAAGCGCCTGTTTAGCTACTTTTAGTAACTCACCGCATAAAGGGTGTGAAATACCTAACGGCAATATTTTTAGTAAAGCATCACTTGCGCGTTTATAGGCCAAAATACCTTGGGTGTTGTAATCTATAAATAGCTTTTCATCGGGTAAATTAGTAAATCGTTTATAAATACCGTTAAGTGCTTTGTTATGAGTAGTTAAGTGGGCGGTAGCAAAACGAGGGGTTACGCCAATAGATGCGCCTATATGCATAGCAAGCGCTGAGGCTTCTATTAGTGGAGACGTGGTTTCTCTGCTTGGTTCGGTAATTTCATGGCGACGGCATGCAGCCATAAATAATCCGACGTTGCCAAGTAGGTCAAAAGCACTATCAAAGCCTTGATCTGTGTTTCCCTCGGCTAATAAATTACTAATTAATGCGTTGCCTTCTTTTTCTAATTGTTGCTTTAAGGCCTCGCCTATTCCTTCTACATTTGCTTTATCGGTTTGCTGCCAATAAAGCTGCTCTAATTCACTGTTTAAAGTGACAAACTCAGTTCGAATCCAGTGATCAAAAATAGCGGTATGTGTGTTCATTGTTGTGCTCTATTATTTTTATAGTTAAATGCTAACAGAGTTCAATGAGGGTAAAACGCCAAAAAAATTAGTAAAAACTGTAATACTTAGCAATAATCACTACAAATATAAAAATAATTAATAAAAGCCGACAACTATGTTAGATAAAAAAGATCAGCAATTACTTATCGCACTACAAAGCCAAGCTCGTATGTCGGTTTCAGATTTAGCCAGCAGCATTAACCTGTCAGATACACCTTGCCTAAGACGTATAAAAAAGTTAGAGCAAGAAAACATTATTACCGGCTACCACGCCGCCATAAACCCAAAAGCACTTAACCTTAATGTGTTGGTGTATGCGTTTGTACGATTAAGCCAAAACTCGGTAAGTGCTGCAGAGCAATTTGAGCAACATGTAGAAAAATTACCACATGTATTAGAGTGTTGTGTAATATCAGGAAGCTATGATTATTTATTAAAAATAATTGCACATGATCTTGAGAGCTACGAAACGTTTGTAAAACATCAACTAGGTGGTTTAAGTTGTATTGCAAATATAGAATCAACCGTTGTGTTAAAGCAGTCATTTAGCAAAAATCAGTTACCATTATAAAAATACCCTAAATAACTTACTGTTAGCTATACTGATATTTCAAAACGATAATAATAATTGCTTGGACCTTATGTGAAAAATTTTAACTCTAAAAATCACTCCATTATTTTTTACATCATGTTTGCTTTAGCATATTTTTTAGTGGGTATAGCACTCACTAAACTTGCTTTTAATTCGCAAATAATTCCAATTTGGTTACCTGCTGGTATTGCTCTGGTCGGTTGTTATATTTGGTGGTGGCGCTTTATCCCGCCTTTATTTGTAGCTGCAATTGCATTTAATTTAAATATTTTTGATAGTTCAGCTCATGAGCTAGTCCTGGTCGGTAACTCATTTAACGAAGCAATGTATATCGCCTTTGGTGTGGTTATACAGGCAATGGTGGGCGCTGCTTTACTAAAATTTTGGCTTGGTCACCCACTACGCTTTAAAAAGCGTAAAAACATAATTTACTTTATTCTCGTCATAGCCATATTAGTCAGTTTAATTTCGGCTAACTTTGGCGTGTTCGCTCTTAGTCAATTTAACTCGGTTTATAGCATTGATAATCATTGGAAAAATGTTGTTTATTGGTGGCTTGGCGATACATTAGGGGTATTAATTGCAACTCCGTTTTTACTTTCTTTACTACCACAAAAATCTAATCAACATAATATATCGGCGTTTCCAACAATTGCAGTATGCTCTATTTTATTTGTGTCTGTTGCGGTTACAACACAGCTATACGATCAAGAAAACCGTATAAGCACAATTAAAATCGCCGAACGTGAAGTTCACGTTATAGAAAATAGCCTTTATAGATATACAAATCGCAGTATTATTGCAGTACAAAGCCTAGCAAGCCAGGTTCAATCATCATCAACATTAAGCCAGCAAGATTTTTATTCTTATGCTAGCCAATTACTAACCCAGCACGCATTTATTAATGCTTTATCGTGGAATGCAAAAATACCTCAAGATCAACGTGAGACCTTTGCCCAAGAAATATCAAATATTTACCATTTAGATGTTGATGTAGTAGGTGAGCCTCTTGAAAAAAATGATCCCCTCGTTATCATAAAATATATAGCCCCTTTCAATGGTAATCAAAAAGCAATTGGCTTTAATGTATTTTCAAATTCTGATAGGAAAAACTCCCTGCTTAACCCTGCTATAAAATATATGCCCGTAGGGACTAAGATAATTCAGCTAGTACAAACCAAACAACCTAAACCCGCTTATTTGTTATTTGCCCCTGTGTATTCTCAAAGTGACGATAAAGAAGTAATTAAAGGCTACGTCACGGGTATATTTTTAGTACGCAGTATTATTGAGCAAGCAATTACTAAACAGCAGTCTGATATGTTTTCGATTGGTATATACGAAGATACAAACGCACCGCCGTTTTATAGTAATTACTCTCAAGATGTTCATCAGGCTAAAGGAAGTCGTTTGATGTCGTTTGATGTGAGCTTTGCAGGGCAAAAATGGATTGTAAAACTAGCACTTAAAGAAGGGTTTTTAGCACAACATAATAATCAACTAACGTTATTATTGCTCATACTTCAAGTTGCCGTATGTTCTTTAATTTTAATGGTTTTACTGCTGTTTAATCAGCAACAAATTGCACTTACACGTCAAGTTGCCGAGCGTACACACTCGCTTGCACAAGCAAAGCAGCAGTCAGATTTAGCTAACCAAGCTAAAAGCCAATTTTTAGCTAATATGAGCCACGAAATCCGTACACCTTTGAATGCTGTTATTGGGTTTTCTTCGCTTGCTCGCGAAACCGATAGCGCAAGTACGCTAATTGGTTACTTAGATAAAATAAACTCATCATCTAAAAGCTTATTAAACCTAATTAATGACATTCTTGATATATCAAAAATAGAATCTCAAAAGTTAGTTATTGAGTCTATTGCATTCGACCTAGGTGCTTTAATAGCACGTATAAACAATATGTTTGAACACAGCGCAACTAACAAAGGTATTAAGTGGCAAGTTAGCTCAAAACTACCTTTAGATATCTGGTTTATTGGCGATCCAATGCGAATTGAGCAGATATTGCTTAACTTGTGTAGTAACGCGATTAAATTTACAAACCAAGGCAGTGTTACTCTAAACATAGAAACAGAGTTTACCACTGCCAATAAAGTACAGCTTGTTATAACCGTTAGCGATACCGGCATAGGTATAAAACCGAGCCAACATAAAAAGTTATTTAACGCATTTACCCAAGCTGATAGCTCTACATCAAGACAATTTGGCGGTACAGGACTTGGCTTAACCATAGCAAAAGAGCTAAGCCAGCTAATGGGGGGAGAAATAACACTTAAAAGTGAAATAGATAAAGGCTCTACTTTTACATTTTCCATGCGATTAGAAACAACAGAGCCTAAAAAAGAGCATATTATTACATTTGATAATACGAATATTACTTCGCTCAGCATTTTAGTGGCAGAGGACAACCCAGTAAACCAAATGGTGATTAAAGCGATGCTTGGCTCGTTAGGAATTGTGCCGTATATAGTAGAAAATGGCGAGCTGGCGGTCGATATAGTAAAAAAGCAGCATTTTGATTTAGTGCTTATGGATTGCCAAATGCCTGTAATGGATGGCTATAGAGCCACAGCATTGATCCGGCAGTTTAAAACCGAACAAGAACTTCCGATTATTGCTTTAACTGCCGACGTAATGCCAGAGGATAAAGCACATGCAAAAGCCGTTGGATTTAACCAACATCTTGCAAAACCGCTTGAACTCATTAAGCTAACCGAGTGTCTTGTCCAATATGCAGAAGTTAATGAACAATAGTGGTTTAATTTTAAGAATAGTTTTAAGAGTATTTTTTGGTTTTGTTTTAAGTGTTTTTTCGCATATTGCAGTAGCTCAAAACTGTATATCGCAGGCGAGTGACTTTAAATTTATAATAAAAAGTAAGCAGCAAGGCCTATTACGTTTTGAAAATGAGTACACCCACCAGCGCTTTAATTATCAAGCCCTTTTACCATTTAGCGATTACTTAGATTACGAATATAAACATATAAATAAAGCTAAGCCCCATGCAAACATGCCATGCCCCGTTATTACACAAACGTATCGGCAGTTGGTAACACAGGGTAAGCGAAAACCTGACCCTACTATTGCAGATATTATTGCCCCTTTTGAGCTTACGTACCCAAACAGTAATAAAGTTGCACTACTAATCCACGGGCTAACTGACTCACCCTTTACGTACCACGATTTAGCACAAGTGTATTATCAGCAAGGCTATACCGTGCGTACTATTTTATTACCAGGACATGGAAGCGCTGCAAGTGCTTTACTCAATGTAGAGGTTAGCCAGTGGCAACAGGCAATAAAGTACGGGGTTGAACGCTCGGTGCAAGACTTTGATGAGGTGATACTCGCAGGTTACTCTACCGGTGCAGCGTTACTTATTGATTACGCAACCAAGCAAACTGTCTCACCTAAAATTAAAGCGCTTATGCTTTATTCGCCAGGCTCCGAGCCACATAATAAATACGGCTGGATAGCAAAATGGATTGACGCTATACCGTTTGTTAATTGGATAGATAAAGACGCCGATGTAGACTTTGCTAAGTATGAGTCATTTCCTTTAAATGCAGCTGCGGCCTCATACGATGCAATGTCACTTGCAAGCATAAGTAGCTTAAACAAACGCCCCGCACTTAAATTACCTATTTTTAGCGTACTTAGTGATATTGATACAACAATAGATACGCGTGCCACACTAAAATTATTAAGTACATTACACCAAGGTAATTCAGTAAAATATAAGCCGCTCGATACTTTAGTACTTTATGGCAACACTGATATTTTACCGCCAGACTTTACTAGTGACTACATAGTAAGTAACCCGCAATGCACAACACTGCAGTGTAAAAAAATTCACGGTATATCGCATATTGCGGTTGTTAACTCACCGCAAAATCCACATTATGGAATTAATGCAACTTATCGTAATTGTGGCAGCTTTATTAACGACGACTTACTGTACAAAACATGTAAAACAACAAAAAAACCACAACTAGGAGAGCGTACAAGCGCAAACTTAAAAGACTATCCGGCTTTACAGCGCTTAACTTATAATCCTCATTTTGCCGAGCTTAAAATGCAAATTAGTACGTTTATTAAAAACGTAGAACAGCTTAGAACAACTACAAGGTAAGTAGTCATGGGAACGTTTTCGCACCAATGGTTTAGCAGTATTAATGAGATTGACCAGCCGCAGTGGCAACGTTTATTTGGTGATGAACCATTTACTCAACATGCTTTTTTATATGCCCTTGAACAAAGCCAATGCGTAACACAAAAAAGCGGTTGGCAGCCCCATCACCTCGCTATTTTTGAAGGTGATACACTCGTTGCACTTGCACCCGGGTATTTAAAAAGTCATTCATACGGCGAGTACGTATTTGACTGGGCATGGGCTGAGGCATACGAAAAACACGGTTTAGAATATTATCCCAAGTGGCTATCTGGTATTCCCTTTAGCCCTATTGAGGGTAAGCGCATTGCTATCGATCACATCAATCAAAATGCGGTGTATCAATACATTACAGAGCAACTGAGTATACACAGTGCTCAGCAAGGTTGGTCGGGATGGCATGTTAATTTTTGCGACCAAGCTCAAGCCACATCATTAACTGAGCAACACGCCATGTTAAGAGTGGGTGTGCAATTTCAGTGGTTTAATAAAGGTTATGAATCCTTTGACGACTTTTTGCAGATGCTTAGCTCGCGTAAACGCAGGTCACTTAAAAAAGAGCGAGCTAAAATAGCGCAGCAAAATATTGATATTGAATGGCTGCAAGGCACACAAATTACGCCCGAGATAATGCAATTGTTTTGTGAGTTTTATCAGCGTACGTATTTAAAACGATCTGGTCATTTAGGCTATTTAAATATGGAGTTTTTTACGCTTTTACATGCATTAATGGCCAATAACCTCGTTATTATGCTAGCCAAAAAAGACGATAACGTGATTGCTGCAACCCTTAGTTTAATTGGTGAAAATACGCTTTATGGGCGCTACTGGGGAGCAAGTGAAGAAGTAGACTCGCTACACTTTGAGCTGTGTTATTACCAAGGTATTGAGTTTGCAATAAAACATAAACTCAGCTGTTTTCATTCAGGTGCACAAGGTGAGCACAAAATAGCACGCGGATTCGAACCCGTACTTACCTATTCTGCTCACCATATTGTTGATGGCGACTTTAGTCATGCAATAAGCGACTACTTAAAGCGTGAACGCGGCCATATGGATATATATAAAGAGCAATGTAGCTCATTACTGCCGTTTAAAAACGAGTAGCTGATTATTTGCAGGCATGGCTGTATCGCTAATGAGCGTAAGCCCTGCTTGCTTAGCTAGTTGTTCAACTGCTTCAAAATCTCTTATTCCACTTAACGGATCGCGCTCTGTTAAAAAAGCACTAAAGTCATCATTACTTGGGCTGGTAAATTCACCTTGGTATTTGAATGGCCCATAAATACATAACATACCTTCGTTATTTAAATGACGTTTAACACCGTCAAAAAAACGTTCAACTAATTGCCAACTAACAATATGAAATGTATTTGCCGTATAAATAGTGTCAACCTTATCTACTGGCCACTCATTATTTAAATCAAGCTCAAGCGGCGCATGCAAATTAGTTAAATTAGCTTCGCGGTGCCATAAGTTAATCCCTTCGTGGTTTATAGCGCGATCACTTGTATGCCACTGCAAATGAGGCAATTGCTCTGCAAAAAACACACTATGTTGGCCGGTTCCTGAGCCAACTTCGAGCACTGTTTTAGTGTTTTTTAATACGGTTTTTAATTGCTTTAAAATAGGAGCTTTATTGTTTTCACACGCTTGTGAAAATGGCTTTGTCATTTCTGTGCACCAAAATTGTCGGTTAATGCACAACAGTAAAGCAAATTTGACTTATTTTGTCGTGTTCAAAAAATGATAATTTTTAAATTCTATAACTATCATGAGGTTGAATTTATTATTATGATTGGTATGTAATATGCTTTTATGTAACTAACCCACTAAAGGGTTTAACTTATATTAAATTTTTAAAGGATAAAATTATGCATATACCCTCTTATACAGCTGTAGACGCAGCTGTTGCTATAACCGAAAAAACCACCGACGATCATAGTTACGCCGTTGATATGAGAGCTACAGTAATCGATTTACTTTCGCACCCTAAACATAATCAACAGGCGATGACCAAACATGAAACAGATCAGATATTTATTCTTGGCTACAATTAATACTCAAATTAGTATCGCAAATAATTTTTATAATAACTGTTTACACTGAAACCGATTAAATGTAATGATAACTATTATCGTTAACTTGAGTCGGTTTTTTTATGTCTTCAAATCATGCCCAGCATCGTTATCATCAAGAACTCTCTTGTCATTGCTTAAGACCTGGTCTGCATGCCCCCATGCTCGTTGCCGATTACATAGAAACCGCCCTTAACGTCGCAAAAAAATTTGAGCTGCAACGTAACCCTTTGCTTCAAGAGTTTTATCTTAGGCGCACACACCATGAAATTATGAACAAAATGTGCGACCCTCTTATACATAATGCTATTCGTAAACAATGTTTAGAGCAGTTATACAAACCATTATTAGCATTAAAACGATTTTATAAAGTGCACAATAATACTGCACAATTTTTAATACTTGAGCGCGAAGCGCGTATTCTTAGCCACGAATTCAACCCTTTTTAAGGAGCACACTTATGAGCAACTTTAGAACAGAATCAGACAGTATGGGCGAGCTACAAGTACCTAATGATGCGCTCTATCAGGCGCAAACACAGCGAGCGGTTAATAACTTTGCCATTAGTGGCTTACCTATGCCAAAGAAATTTATAACTGCACTGGCTTATATAAAACAAGCCGCAGCACAAAGTAACTTTGATCTTGGGCATTTAAGCAAAGCTAAAGCCAATGCTATTGAGCAAGCTTGCCAAAGTATTATTGATGGCGAACACATTGAGCACTTCCCCGTTGATATTTTTCAAACAGGCTCGGGCACAAGCTCAAATATGAATGCCAACGAAGTTATTGCAACGCTTGCTAGTCGATTAGGTAATGAGAGTATTCATCCTAATGATGATGTAAACATGGGGCAAAGCTCTAACGATGTAGTCCCTACTGCTATCGCACTCAGTAGTGCAATAAATGTAGTGTATGAATTACTTCCTTCGCTTGAAAACTTATCGCAAAACCTAGAGAAGAAAAAAGCTGAAGTTGGCCATATAGTTAAAACAGGCCGTACACATTTAATGGATGCAATGCCTGTTACGTTTGATCAAACACTCAGTGCATGGCAGTCACAAGTCAATCATGCAGCAGCAGGAATTAGACATAGCTTAGAGCGTGTATGCGAGCTTGCACAAGGCGGCACTGCCGTAGGAACAGGTATTAATGCAGACCCTAAATTTGCAGCAAAATTTGCAGAAAACCTGAGTGCTAATGTAGGTATTAGATTTACGCCTAGTAGTAACTTTTTTTACAATATAGGTTCACAAGACGCCATCGTCGCACTTTCTGGGCAATTAAAAGTACTCGCTGTTGCACAAATGAAAATAGCCAACGACCTACGCTGGATGAACTCAGGACCACTTGCAGGCTTAGGTGAAATAGAGCTTGAAGCGCTTCAACCA
Organism: Pseudoalteromonas sp. Z1A6; assembly: GCF_011378745.1. NCBI lineage: Bacteria > Pseudomonadati > Pseudomonadota > Gammaproteobacteria > Alteromonadales > Pseudoalteromonadaceae > Pseudoalteromonas > Pseudoalteromonas sp. Z1A6. The sequence goes on along the minus strand of NZ_WTKW01000018.1, from coordinate 7,779 downwards.
GGCTCATCTATTATGCCTGGCAAAGTAAACCCGGTTATACCAGAAGCCGCCGCAATGGTAAGTGCACAAGTAATAGGTAACGACGCCACTATAACGGTAGCCGGCCAGGCGGGTAATTTTGAGCTGAATGTAATGCTGCCAGTCATTGCGTATAATATATTGCAAAGCATAGAATTACTTGCAAATAGCGCGCAAGCACTGGGCGATAAAGCGATTGCCAGTTTTAAGGTGAATCAGCCAAATATAGATAAAGCACTCGCTAAAAATCCAATTTTGGTAACTGCGCTTAATCCGGTGATCGGTTATGAAAAAGCAGCAAAAATAGCAAAGCAGGCTTATAAAGAAGCTCGCCCAATTATTGATGTAGCTGAGCAGGAAACTGATTTACCGCGCGAAGAACTCGAAAAATTACTTAATCCAACCAAGCTAACGCAGGGTGGACTTTAATAAACAATATTTTTCACGTCTTTAATTACTTGATAATATAGTTTTTATTGCCGTAAAAAATGCACCGTGTATGATAGTGATGAATATTTCATCACTATCAAGGTTTTTTATGCGTACCCCATTATTAGCCATACTTTTACCACTTTGTTTAACTGCATGCTTAGATAAAGCACCCACTGAAACACAGCAAGCAACAATCGCCTCAGAGGCTGAAGCACCTAAGCAAGAGCTACAAAAGCTAAAAGAGAACACTCAATTACAAGAAAATACTAAAAAGAACGTAGTTGCTGAAAAAATACCAAAAGCTGATTTAAAAAACGTTTCAATAGACGATATAAAAGCAGCCAAAACTGAATTAAATACACTAATTACAGATAAGCAATGTGATACCAGCACTCAATGTAGAGTAAATGCAGTAGGTAGTCGCGCATGTGGCGGGCCAAGCAGCTTTGTCGTGTATTCAACAAACACTGCGTCTGAGGAGCAAGTAACAGCCCTTAGCGACAAAATCACAAAGCTTGAAAGTAGCTATAATTCACAAAAAGGGATTATGAGTATTTGTCAGCATTTAACAACGCCAAGCACGCAGTGTGTTGAAAATAAATGTGTTAAACTTGAAGGCTCAGCGGTAAGTGCATTTTAAGGATAACGTTATGAGTTGTTTACCATCAACAGTTAAACTGTCAATTATAAGCATTGCTAGCAGCATTTTGTTACTAAGTGGCTGTGCTAGCACTGTGACGTCAGGTAATGAACAAAGTAAAAACTTGTCTGACTTGAACTATGATCTGAATAACATGGTGAGTAATAATAGCTGCACCGCTAGCTTTCAGTGCAAAGTCCTTGAAGTTGGCGCCCGCGCATGCGGTGGACCGAGTAAATACGCGGTTTATTCAACGCTAAACACCTCTCAAGAAGAAGCGGAACAGCTTGCTCAACAAATAACAAAACAAGAAAACATACAAAATAAAGCACAAGGCTTAACTGATTGTTCTCCAGTACTTGAAGTGCAATCGCTGTGTATTAATCAACAGTGCCAATCGTTTGATATAAAATAAATCAAACTTAACCTCAGCGTTAACTTATATACGGAATTAACGCTGAGATTACAACGACCAATACCACGCAAATACCCGCTTTTATAATGTACTTCATAGGCATTGTTTTAAGCACCCAATACGCATAAATAAAGCGTACAAAATAACTCGCCGCAGTACCAAACAACGCAAAAATAATTAAGTAAGCAATTAAAATAATATTCATAAAAACCTAATTAAATTATTTCACTTTTTTATTTTTAGTGTGCGCTATTAATAAATCAGCTACTTGCTGCTTTACGGCTCGCTTATCATCGCTTTGTACATCAAACCGAGTGGCAAGTTGTGCTATTTCATCATCATTTAAATTAAACGATAAACGTTGACGCGTTTTTTTAGATTTTACGTCTAAGCCAAGTATTTTGCGGATCATGTCTGATGGAGTTAGTTCTTGATCGATCGCTTGTTTTTTTATCAGCTTTTGAACTTCGCTGCTCAGATCAAATGCCATTTGCGTAGCGCGTACAGCTTGTTCCTGACGTAACCACTTGTCTTTAGCATCACTCACTTAGCATCTCCAGGAAACAAGTCTACAATATCTGTCATTGGGCGCGTCAGCGTTAGCGATACTTCGGTTTCGCCGCCATCCCAAATTTCGATATTTAAACCAAAGCCTTCATTATCAGACGCTAAGCAAATCATTTCACATGGCTCGCCACCTTCTTGCTCATAACGAGGCAAAGCTTGGTTGCGGTAATCTTTATTATGGAAATAACACACATAAGGCGACTCGCTTTGTTGGTAACTTTTAGCTAAAAACTGCATAAAGCGCTCTGGTGTATTTTGCACTGTAATGTGGGTTAATGACTCTTCATCAAAAATACGCGCAAACTCATCAAGGCTAAAAATTTCTTCAACTTCGTTTCGTTGAATTTTAATAGAAAAGTTTGCCCACTCTTCACCGTCATCTTGCTCAATTTGTAAAAATACAACTTGCCCGCTATTTGTCTCAAGTACAAATTCGGTATCACTACTGTGCTGGTATTGGTAAGTTTGAATACCAGTAACACGTAACGTTTCACCTTTTAACCATGTTGGATAAGCAAATGAGTCTATAACGCTAAACATGTCGCCTACTTTAAGATCGCTTGGATGATTAAGCTGACGCTCTGGCTCTTTTTTAGATTTGAAAAAATTAAACATAGGAAGGTTGCCTTCTAAGCAAAAAAGGCAACTGAGCAAAACTCAGTTACCTTTTTAAAGTATAAACGTAATGGTTAGCTATTTTGCTTCGCTTTAATACGAGCTAAAATATCAGCACTTTTTGGACTTGTGTCACCAATACCGGCTTCAGCCATTTTAGCTTTTAAGTCATCGCCATTTACGTCTGACTCAAGTTGCTTTGCAGCACCAAGCTGGTCGCTACGATCTTGTTGACGCTGTTTAATGCGCTCAAGCGACTGACGAGCCGATGTCATAGACGAGCTATTTGTATTAAGTGTGCTGTTAACAGCCATTGTTGCTTGCTGTACGCTTTCAGTGGTTTTAACCATAGTAAGCTGACGCTGATTCTCTTTAATCGATTTTTCAGCATCTTTAACTTGCTGCTTAAGCGCAACAATGTGATTGCTAAAACCAGATAATACTTGCTCGTTTTCAGCTTTTTCAGCTTCAAAGTCACCAATTTTTTCTGCAATTTCTAATGCTAATGCTTCGTTGCCCTTTTCAAGAGCTTGGCCTGCATACGCTTCATGTTCAGCGATTGAGGCATCTACTGCGCTAATTTTACGCTTAGTTTGCATTTCTTTAGCCATTACTTCTGTAAGACTTTTTTTAGCGCGGTGAAGTGCATTTTGCGCGTCTGCAATTTCTTGCTCAAAAATACGGATGCCGTTTTTGTCTACAATTGCTTCGCCTGCTTCACGAGCGCCGCCACGTACTGCTGTAAATAATTTTTTTAAAATACTCATAATCTTAACTCCACTAACTAGCTATTAATCGTTTAAATACAAGGTCACGGCTTCTAGTGCGTCTATAGCGTTATCAGCTAATGTCACTAGTTCGTGGGTAACGTCATCTAATGATGAATTTACCGACAGTGCACCAAAAATCGCGTATTTGTTATCGATTTTAGCAAATGCACTCAGTGGAATTGGCACGTTTAAACGTAATAATGTTTCGTTTAATTCGTCGCGTAATTCACTTTTAACTTCATCTTCGTCAAACAAGTAGCTAATACATAATAACTGCTCTTGCGTTTGCGTAACAAAAATTGGAAGCTCATCATTTCCATCAACAATGACTTGTAAAACATCTTGCTCGCCTGGGTTGGCAATCAAGAAAGACTCAAAGTTAGCGCCTTCAGTTTCAAAAGAAGCTAATTTTATTGAAAGTTCATTTAATTCCATGTCTCTGCCTTTTGTCGTTTGACATATTATGTCTGAGTTAAGATTCTCATGGCCGACATATTATGTCAACCATGTTTTATTAGTTTTTATACAATTCGCTTTCTATTTGCCATGCAGTTCGGTAGTAATCATACAACTGACCAGACCCTAACCTATTGACCTCAATACTTTTAACTTGTTCAAAGTAGTGGTTAGGAAATACAAAACTTGCCAATAAATATTCTTTACTAATCCACCTTGATGGCACAGGCATAGCCGTAGCATCATTAATACGGCCACTGGCCGACTGCCCCATTTTAGTCGCTATAGTCCAGCCCCACTGCCCAAAAGAAGGTATGTTTTGCTGATACTGCTCAACATAGCCAAACCCAGCAGCTTTAACTGTTTTAGCAATGCTTAAAAACGCTTTTTTAGCGTGATAAGGTGAGGTTGATTGAACCGCCATTGCGCCATCGGGTGCTAATAACTGCCGTACATGATTATAAAAGTAGTCACTGTACATTTTATTTAGATCAGGATGATTAGGGTCAGGTAAATCAATTAAAATAGTGTCGAACTGCTTAGATTGGTCAAGTAGCTTTTCAACTTCTAAAAATGCATCACCCACAATTATGTTGGCTCGCGAGTCATGCATCGATTTATTGTTTAGCTGTAGTAATCGCTTATTGATGTGCTCTGGCGGCGTAAAGTCACCGTCTTTATGACCAAATAAATTCAGTAATTGCGCGTCTAAATCTATTAGCGTTACTTCGCTTACAGGCCATTTTAAAACATCTCTAAGTGCAAGCCCGTCACCACCACCAATTATTAATACACGGTCGTGTCTGTTAGAGGCAAGCATTGCAGGGTAAACCAGCATTGAATGATATATTTGCTCATCAATACTTGAGAACTGTAAACGCCCATTTAAATATAAATCTGTAATTGGCTGAGGTTGGTTTTTGCTTAATCTTTCGGTTAAAACTACGTGTTGGTATTTAGTTGCTTGCGAATAAATTACTTTATCTTTGTATAAAACATTACTTAGATTGTTCATCCAGCTACTGCCAAATACTAAAATAAAGCCAAATAATGCCAGTAATACTATATGGCAAACTAAAAGTGCCTTAGCAAAGCGCACATGGGTATGGTAGCGCCATAAAAACGCGAGCCCCGCAATGATATTAAATAACGCCGTCCACGCTGCAGCCTGCATTATAGGCATTGAGAGCATGATACTTACCCAAATGGCTGCACCAATACCAGCACCGATATAATCGGCACCATAAATAGTCCCTGCGTTGTTTTCTAAAAAACGGCCATAAACGTGCTGACGAATGCGCGCTATAAGCGGTATTTCCATACCAATAAATAAGCCCAGTATTAAACCAAAAACATAAGGTAGAAAACGTGACCACTCTTGTAGCTTTTGAAATACGTAACCATTAAGTACAACATCAGGGGGTAAATTAAAAATGCTCGAAAATAAATGAGGAAGAGAATAACTAACTGCTATTACACCCGCTATCGCTAAAATGCAGCCCATGCCAACCAAAGCAATAATGCTTTCTAGCCAAGCAAAAGCGGTAAATGCATCTTTGAACCAGCGCGCTAAAAAAGCGCCTAAGCCCATTGCGACAATCATAGTACCAATCATGGCGTAAATAGCGCTCTCTACTGAGCCAAGTACACGGCCCGCATAATGAGACAGTAAGTATTCATAAATAAGGCCGCACCCAGCAAGCACAGCCATAACAGTAATAAGTAGTATATCGTGCCCAAGTAAGCGAGACTTACTTGGGGGAGTGTTGGTTGATGACACTGATTATGCGCCTAGTAATGTTGCCATAGTGATACCTACAGCAAATGATACTGCTGCAGAAATAGTAGCTACACCTACATTTTTTTGACGATTAACTTCATCTGAAATATCACAACCAGATAAAATTATTTTAATTGTCACTAAGTGCAAAATAATAAATGCAACAAGGCTCACTACTGCGCTAATAGCCCAGTATAGTAAACTCGCATTAATGTTATCCGCAGCGTAAGGTGCAACACCCGTTGCTGCTGTAATAGCTAATGCACTACCGACTAAAAATCCAGCGTAACGAATACCCACAGCTAAGTTACCATCAACAATTGCTTGTTGTAGGCAGTCGCCACTTTTATTTGTACGCTTAAATAACTGCACTCGGTACTGGCTAACAAGTAGTAATACAATGCTACTTATAATAAAGGCGGCAATTACAATTGGAAGACCATGCCAGCCATCAGTAGCCACCCATAAAAGAGCTGAGCGAATAACAATAGCGACACTAACAACATGACCAAAATCAATTATTGAAGCTGTAACGTTACCTTTAACGATTTCATCGTGCAGACTTACTTTACGAAGTGCTACTTTATCTTGAAAGAAGTGACCCAATTTAATAAGTACAATAGCTAATGCGCCGTAAGCTAACATTTGCAGCGCTTCTTGTTGCAGTGTTGCAGCAAAAGCCCCACTACTTACACCCGTTAATACAATCGCCAGTGCCACTAAACCAGCAGCAAAACTAATACCAAAGGCAAAGTTATCGCGCTCTGTTATTTCATCATTTGCGTGTAAGTTTGAAACCCAACCTTTTATATATTTAAGGCTTACAAATAATAAAACAATAATTGCAAAATCAATCGCCAGCGCTTGTAGCGACCACATAGTTATTCCATTAAATTCATACATATTATTCTAACTCCAACTTTATTCTTTTACTTACCACGGCTCACGCCACGAGAGGTTCTGCTACCGCTATCACGCACCGATCCAGAGCTATTGCTATAACTGCTCGAACGAGAATAACTACTGCGGCTTTTTGGTGGCGTATAACTGCTACGGCTTAAACCTGATGCACCTGTTTTTTTACTCGCATAAGGGCTTGTAAACTGCTTACCTTGGCGTTGGTATGTTTGGCGCGTGCGTGTTTCTAGCGCGCTTTGAGTTTTAATTTGTTTAGGACTTGAATAACGCGAACGGCCATAGTCATTGTAATAACTATACTTTCGGCGTTTGCTCCAGCTTCCGTATTCAACACGGTCAAATACATCGCCTAAAATACGATACATTCCGTACCATTGCCAAAAGCTAATACCGTTACTATTTGATTGCCAGTTACCATAGTTAGGATTACCTACCATTTGGTTACCAACACCCTCACCTTCAGCTTGCTTACTAATTGCGCCTACACGTGCTAAAGCACCTTTCGACATATCAGCTAGCATATTAATAGGATCGGTTAACGCATCAGAAAATAACGTAGGTTTTGCCGCTTCACGCAACAAATCAATGCTATGTAACGTATCTTCATAAGGAGGAATTAAGTAAGTTCCTTTAATATCTTTAAGTCGCTGTGTTAAGCCACTATAAAGTGCGCCTTGGCGCGTTGCATCAAGGGTAATTACATCAACAACTTTTGTAAGCTCTGGTTGTTGTTTTTTAAGAAGCTCACCATATTCTTTAAGTAATACAGCATTGCGTACGCTTCCATTATCGAGTGCAGTACCAAGCTGAGACAGCTCCGTATCTACCTTTTTAATAGACTCTTGAATTGTTTGTTGCAGCTGCTCTTCTTTCGATTGACAACCCATAAGCACTGCGAACAAACAAAACAGGCTCATAAGTTTCCAAGCTTTAATATTCGACATTCATGTCACCTGATTTACTAAATTAACGCAGGTAGTTTTACACAGGTCACTTATTAAACCAAGAATGAAATTGCAACAAAGTGAGAAGAAGCAGCTAGTTTTTAAATCAGACTGTGATTTAGTGAAGATATTGAGTCGTATCGTGAGGTTAGAATTGAAGTAGAAGCTTTATAATATCAATCTGCTTATATATGGGGTCTATTTAACGTTAAGAAAATTACGCT
>NZ_WTKW01000179.1:0-8714 GCF_011378745.1 Pseudoalteromonas sp. Z1A6 | reverse complement strand
AACCGTTTTTAGAAAAAAAAATGCTGATCTTTAGTAAAAAATCAAATATAGTTTGTTTACTGTTAACAATATTTGATTTGTGAGATTAAAACTATGAACAAAAACATATCTCGTCGTTCAGTCCTCAAAATGCTTGCTGCTGGTGTTGCTGCTACAGGAATTTCTGGTTGCACTAGCAGTTTTGGGACAGTGGCTTCAACAACTACCCGCGGTACTAAATCTCATCATGATAATTGGTATAAAACGTATGATAGAGTATGGCTTGGAAAACAATATTGGGCTAATCCAATGGAGGATTGGCGCGTAGTTAATGGTGCTGCTGAATGTAGAAGTAGAGGTGGTAATCGTAGTGTTCATTCACTCACTCACCAAATAGCGCATCTTGACCAATCTTTTACAATGTCGGTGCAAGTGTCTCGCTTAGAGCAAAACAGCAACGATGGTGGCGCGGGTATTCGTCTTGGTGCTAAAAGTGAATTAAATGAATACCGTAGTAATTGTTTTGTACAGCAGGGTTATGACCTTGGTATTAAAAACAACGATTTAGTGTTAGGCAATAACACCGTGCCTATATCGATTCCGATAGAGGATCAAGCTGTTACTTTAACGCTGACTGGAACACCTCAATCAGGTGCCATGGCTTTAGAGTTAACGGTTAGTTTAACGTCGTCAGGAAAAGTGATAGGTACTCTCACTCATTTGGCTGCAGCCACTGAATTATTAGGCAATGTGGCGTTGGTGAGTAACTTTTCGATTCCATCCGTCACATATGAAAATGCACCTGAAGACAAGTTGGGCGCACGATATAAATTTAGTAATTGGACCATGCAAGGTGAAGCATTTTCAGTAATAGATGAACAAGCGTTTGGTCCGATACTTTGGACTATGTATTCGTTAAACGATACATTGAGTGATGAAGGCTTTGTGATGAAGTTGAGTGCTTACACAGGGCCTATAGGTGAGCAAGATAATCAGCAAATAGAACTACAAATACAGCGTGATGATCAGTGGCTCGCTATTGATTCGCAAGTCATAGACCATGATGGCTGGTTGGCGACCTTTCGTATTGCTAATTGGGATGAAACACGCGATACGCCTTTTCGGGTTGTATACCGTGAAAAACACACAGATGGTACACAAACCCCAGATATATATTCAGGGATTATAAAAGCGAACCCAGCGAGTGAAAAATTACGAATGGCCGCGCTCACGTGTCAAAATGATTATGGTTTTCCGTACCAACCTGTTGCTCAAAATGTCGAAAAACTAAACCCCGATTTGGTGTTCTTTTCTGGTGATCAAATTTATGAAAGTCATGGCGGATTTGGTGTAATTCGTACTCCAGATAATTTAGCGATTTTAAATTACTTACGCAAATTCTATCAGTTTGGCTTGGCTTTCAAAGAGGTAATGCGTAATCAACCGACAATTTGTTTGCCCGATGATCATGATGTACTCCAAGGTAATTTGTGGGGGGAAGGTGGTGCAAGGATGGAAAACATTTCCAAAGACCCTTCAGCAAGTGCATTAGGTGGTTATATTGATTCTGCACGCGTGATAAATATGATACATAAAACCACTCTCAACCATAATCCAGATCCTTATGATCCAACGCCAACTAATGGTATTAGCTCGTATTATGGCACTATGCTATATGGCGGTGTCGGTTTTGCGATTCTTGCCGACAGACAATGGAAAAGTGGCCCAGAGCGTATTAATGTTGCGGTTGGCGAAACGGGACAAGATGAAGACCCACTTTTTTATAATCCTATATTCAATCCCCCCGGCTTAGACCTGTTAGGAAACCGCCAAGAGAACTTTCTTATAAAGTGGGGTAATGATTGGCGTGGGCATAAATTAAAAGCGGTATTAAGTCAAACGGTGTTTGCTGCTATTTCTACTCATCAGCCCCTACCTGATCGCTTCTTGAAATATGATTTTGATTCGAGTGGTTGGCCTGCATCTGCACGTAACCGTGCAATTGACGCAATGCGTGACTCTATGGCGTTACATATTTGTGGAGATACCCATTTAGGTTCTTTATCGCAATATGGCGTAAACCAGCAAAGAGATAGCAATTGGGCTTTTTGTACGCCAGCTATTTCTGCCGGTTGGCCAAGATGGTGGAAACCTGATTCGATGAGCATGCCTTACCAAAACCGGCCAGCACACGGCCTTGGCGAAACTGGCGAATATAATGACACTTTCGGTAATAAGATTTATGTCTATGCGGTAGGAAATCCACAGGTTGGTAAATCCAGTAATCGTTATGTAAAGGCACATGAGAAAGGGAGTGGTTTTGGCTTTATTACATTTGATTCTGAAAAGCTGACATACACAATGGAAGCATATAAGTTTTTAATAGATATAGCCGATGGTAAAGCAAGTAATCAGTATCCAGGATGGCCAGTAACTATTCATCAACAAGAGAATAAAGGCAAAAATATATTAAGTTAACTTATATGTATTAGTTCAGACAATATCTGACAATTCAACTTGAAAAAGTGAGAGTTACCCGTTTTGATAAAGGTGTCGAATCTTTAAATCAAAACAAACAAAAAGGTAACTCTCATGTTGCACACTAACAACCCAACCATAAAACACAAAGCCGGTTTACTTAACCTTGCTGAAGAACTAGGCAATGTATCAAGAGCCTGTAAAGTCATGGGCGTATCACGAGATACATTTTATCGTTATCAAGAACTCGTTAATGAGGGGGGATTGATGCGTTAATCGAAAAGAACCACCGTACACTAAATATAAAGAATCGCGTTGACGAAGAAACAGAGCAAGCCGTCATTAAATATGCAGTTGACTATCCTGCTCACGGCCATCATAGAAGCAGCAATGAGCTTCGTAAATTAGGCGTGTTTTTTTCAGGTAGTGGTGTTCGTTCAATTGTTAGCTATACGCTTAAGGAAGAACTATAAAAAGATCTGGACGAATGGATGGATTACTACAACAATGATCGGACTCATCAAGGGAAAGTATGTTGCGGTCGAACACCACTTAAAACATCACTGGATGGAAAAACGGTTTGGGCAGAAAATAATTTAGCTCAAATCTAAACTAACAGTCATCATTAGAAAAATGGGTAACTGTCAGATCAAGCCTGAGCTAGTACATATTAAACAGGACTTACTTAAATTCTCCCACTTTTATTAGTGAGTCTACCTTAACATTAGTGAGCGTTTTTTGGCTGCCATCTCGCCATGTAATTACAACTGATGAAAGCGTATCAGCTTGTGCTAATCCAAAATGCACAATATTAAGTAAGCTTTGCGAGTGAGTAGCACTTTGTGAGCCAATAACTTGATATTGGTTCGCAGTTGCTGTTTTAATTTGTACTTTTGCACCATACGGATCAACCCCACTTTTTGAGTATCCAACTCTAATAAGGGTGAAGTGGGCGTGACTTAACTCAGTGGTATTTTTATATAAATGCCATTGGCCGTTATCTTCATCTCCGCTTAGTAGGTCGAGTTTTCCATCTAGGTTAAAGTCAAATGCGGCTCCCATATCGCCGTGTGAGTCTAAGCCACGTTCGGTATCAGCGTTGTGAGTGATTGTTGCTTTAAATTTGTAATCACCTTGGTTAATGAGTAAAACATCAGCAACTCGCTCTTTTAGTTCGCCAAAGCGATAGACCATAAAGTCTATTTTTGTGTCGTTATTAAAATCGCCGGGTACAACTCCCCAGTTATTACTGTTTGTTAATGCATCTAATTTAGATGAAATATCAACCAGCTTACCATTATCGTTACGTAGTAATACATCAGGAAGGGCGAGATTTTGTGGTTGCCAATCGCTTTGATAGTTTTTTACATTTTTGAATGATGCGCGTACATCCCATGCAAGGTTGTCGGTAAGTACCCATTCCACTCGCCATTTATTATTCCCTAAATACCCAATGTACCAGCCGGTTTTATCAAGCTTAGTTGGAAACCCTTGCGCTTTTTTCTGGCTAATGGTGGTGTTTTTACTAGGTGTATTTATTAGTTCTTTTTTCTCACCTATGTATACATCCATTTGGCTTAATAGCTTGGCACGCGGGAAGTGATAAAAGTCACTTAGTATAAGACTTCCTGAGTTTGTGTTGTCGGTAATGAGTGTTATGCCATCGTGGCTTTTATTACCTTCATCACGCAGGTCTAGCCGTTTGCTGCCTTTATTAAACGATAGACTGTTATTAGCGATAGCGTAGCTTAGCTTTCCGCGAGCAAGGTAGTAGTCCATATCGCCGTCGTTATCTATATCAGCTTGTGCAACTGCGAGCGTGCCTTTGTAGGCTTCACTATTTGCACCTAATAGATCTTTAGTAACATTGGCAAAGGTAAAGTCGTTATTACCTTGATAAATAGTTAAATCGTTGTATCCATCAAAAGCAAAAATATCGAGTATGTCATCGTTATTGTAATCGGTTAATAATACACGCTCGGCTTTTATATTTTCAAAAGTAGCTGATGGGTGATAAGTAAACTTTCCATTACCGAGATTTTCAAAAATGATATTGCGTGGTGAGTTTTCGTGAATTAATTTTTCGGCGTTTACTTGTATAAAATCAAGATCACCATCGGCATCTACATCAACCCAGCGCACAGAGCGCCCGCGAGCCCCCATTTTAGATAAGCCAGCTTCAACAGTTTTATCTTCAAATTTACCATTATTGTTCTTAAGTAGTCGCTGGGGTTGAGGTGTGGTGCCATTTCCACCGCCTAGTGCAATAAGTACATCGAGATCGCCATCGTTGTCGTAATCACCGGCCGACATACCGTGTAGATCTGCTCGTGGAAAAATATCGTTTTGTAGTGTGTATGTGCCATCTCCATTTGCCATAAATAAACGAATAGGGGTGGTGTCGTGATTTGTTAGCAGCAGATCATAATGACCATCACTGTTTATATCGGCAATGGTAGGGCCGCCATACTTCCAGTTTTTTTGTGTTATTAAACCTGCTTGTTCAGATACGTCAGAAAAGACTACGTTGTTATTTGTTTTACTACTGGGCGTGTGTGTTTGTATGTTTTGACTGCATCCCGCTAAGTTTAGAGCGCTGATAATCACTACGCTAAGCGCAGATTTTTTGTTTTTAATCATTATTGTCCCTCTTTACACCGTGTTAATTGTTGACAATATATGTTGATATTAAAACATACAAGTAAATTTTAATAACTATTCTTAATGCTTTTTAACGTATTGGCTTTTGCGCTCTAAAGTTATATTAAATTTTGATAGTGGCTTTACAAACAACATACCTAGGTGTAGATTGTTAACAATAAACCATATCAAGGTATGATAGTTCACTTTGATATTCCTCGTATCGGCATTGTTTTAATGATGCTTTACTTGGTTACTATTTAATTAAACATTCTTGAAGGTATAAAAATATGCAAGCTGCACAATATATAGGTAACAAGTCATTTAACATTGTTGAAGGCACATCTATTAAACCTAAAGCGGGTGAGATTAGATTGAGTGTTGGATACGTTGGTATTTGCGGTACAGATATGCACATATACCACGGCGTAATGGATCAACGAGTGTCTATTCCGCAAACAATTGGCCATGAAATATCAGGTGTTGTTGCAGAAATAGGTGAAGGCGTTGAAGGCTTTGCTGTAGGCGAAAACGTGGTAGTACGTCCATTAGATTGGTGTGGCGATTGTCCTACGTGTAATGCAGGGCATACGCATATTTGTCAAAACTTAAAGTTTATGGGAATAGATACGCCAGGTGCTTTTCAGTCAAGCTGGACAGTTAAAGCGCGTACTTTGCATAAATTACCAGCAGGCGTTGATTTAAAACAAGGCGCATTAATAGAGCCGTTATCGGTTGCGTGCCATGATGTACGACGCTCGCGCTTACAAGCGGGTGAGAAAGTGGTTGTACTTGGTGGCGGGCCAATTGGGCAATTAGTTGCTGCGGTTGCTAAAAGTGTTGGTGCAGAAGTGCTCGTGTCTGAGCCTAACGAAAGCCGCCGTGCTTTTGCCAATGAGCTAGGTGTTAAATCGGTTAATCCCATTGAAGAAGATTTAGCTGCCTATGTAGATAGCTGGACGCAAACAAAAGGTGCAGATGTTGTATTTGAAGTATCAGGCGTAAAACCCGCAATAGAGGCTATGACCGAAATATCAGGGCGTCGGGGTCGTATAGTCATGGTGGCTATTCACAGTGTTAAACCTGAAATCGATTTATTTCAATTCTTTTGGAAAGAGTTGGAGTTATTAGGTGCGCGCGTATACGAAGCGGCAGATTTTGATTGGGCAATAGAGTTAATTTCATCGGGCCAAATAGATCTTAAACCTTTTATTAGTTCGGTTAGTTCGTTAACTGATATTGGTAGTGCATTTTCGAGTATGGATGGAAATCCAGAAGGCATGAAAGCGCTTGTTGAATGTAATCCACAATAATAAAAATTATAAAGGTATTAAAATGAATAATATGTTAGAAAAATTTAGCTTAGAAGGCAAAGTAGCCCTTGTTACAGGTTGTAAGCGCGGTATTGGTAAAGGTATTGCACTAGGTTTAGCACAGGCTGGCGCTGATATTATTGGTGTGTCTGCAAGCTTAGAGCTTGAAGGCTCAGAAGTAGAAAAAGAAGTTAAAGCCCTTGGCCGAAACTTTAAAGCCTATCAATGTGACTTTGGTGATCGTGATGCGCTTTATTCTTTTATTAATGATGTTAAAAGCGATTTTCCTAAAATTGATATTTTAGTCAATAATGCAGGTACAATCTTACGTGCACCAGCGGCTGAGCATGGAGATGATTTATGGGATAAAGTGATTGAAGTTAACTTAAATGCTCAATTTATTTTAAGCCGCGAAATAGGCAAACAAATGATAGAGCATGGCGAGGGTAAAGTTATTTTCACGGCTTCTTTGCTCACTTTTCAAGGTGGTATTACAGTACCAGGTTACGCAGCTAGTAAAGGTGCTATTGGGCAATTGGTTATGGCGCTTTCTAACGAATGGGCAGGTAAAGGCATTAATGTAAATGCCATTGCGCCAGGTTACATTGATACCGATAACACTGAAGCATTACGCAATGACAAAGAGCGTAATGCAGCCATCTTAGCGCGCATTCCACAAGGTCGATGGGGAAATCCTGAAGACTTTAAAGGGCCCGCAGTGTTCTTGGCTTCTGAGGCTGCTAGTTATGTAAACGGCGCTATTTTATTGGTTGATGGCGGATGGATGGGGAGATAGTTCAATGAACTTCCATAATAATGTAAATTTTATAAACGGTGAATATGTTGCGTCTAAAGCGAGCGGCATCATTGAAATACTAAGCCCCTCTACGGGTAAAAAAATTGGTGAAATACCAAAAGGCTGTATAGAAGATGCGCAGTATGCACTTGAGTCAGCGAATGTAGGCCAGAAAAAGTGGGCTAAATTGACAGCTCGCACACGTCAAAATATATTGCGCGTGTTTGCTAATAAAATTCGTGAAAATAAAGATATTCTTGCACCAATGCTTGTTGCAGAGCAAGGTAAATTGCTATCAGTTGCACAAATGGAAGTCGACGTAACAGCGACTTTTATTGACTATGCATGCGACCATGCACTTACTATTGAAGGCGATATTTTACCTTCAGATAACGAAGATGAAAAAATATACATTCATAAAGTGCCACGTGGCGTAGTTGTTGGTATTACTGCGTGGAATTTTCCGCTGGCATTGGCTGGTCGTAAAATTGGACCTGCGTTGATTACAGGTAACTCTATTGTATTAAAACCTACCCAAGAAACACCTTTAGCAACCACCGAGCTGGGTCGTTTAGCAAACGAAGCGGGGATTCCTGCTGGCGTGCTAAACGTTATTAATGGATCAGGTTCTGTTGTTGGCCAAGCATTGTGTGAAAGCCCAATTACTAAAATGATCACCATGACAGGCTCTACTGCTGCAGGTAAGCAAATTTATAAAACTAGCGCAGAATACATGACGCCTGTAATGCTTGAACTTGGCGGTAAAGCCCCGATGGTTGTTATGGCAGATGCCGACCTTGATGAGGCTGTTGAAGGTGCGCTTTGGGGTCGCTTTGCTAACTGCGGGCAAGTATGTACCTGTGTTGAGCGTTTATATGTTCAAGAGTCTGTGTACGATGCATTTATGGCTAAATTTATACCAGCAGTAAAAGCACTTCGTGTTGGGGATCCTATGAACCCAGATACACAAATGGGGCCTAAATGTAATCAACGTGAAATAGACAACATTGATCACATTGTTCAACAAAGTATTAAGCAAGGTGCAAGCATTGCCACTGGTGGTAAAGTTGCGTCTGTTGAGGGTTTCGAAGGTGGTTGTTGGTACGAACCAACGTTACTTGTAGACGTTAAGCAAGATAACATTGCAGTACACGAAGAAACTTTTGGCCCAGTACTCCCTATTGTAAAAGTTAAAGATATGGAACAAGCAATACAGTACTGTAACGACAGTATTTATGGCTTAAGCGCCTATATATTCACTCAAAACTTTTTTGATATTAATAAAGCTATTAACGAATTAGAAGTGGGTGAAGTTTATGTTAACCGTGGTATGGGTGAGCAGCATCAAGGTTTTCATAATGGCTGGAAACAAAGTGGTTTTGGCGGTGAAGACGGTAAGTTTGGTTTAGAGCAATATCTAGAAAAGAAAACCGTTTACTTAAAAGAAAAATAATATAATTAAACAACAATCTCCCTGGGTCGTTGATTTATAAATAACAAAGCCGATA
>NZ_WTKW01000178.1:0-8772 GCF_011378745.1 Pseudoalteromonas sp. Z1A6 | reverse complement strand
TGCTGGGCTTTCTTAGATTAAATATATTAGCTTTTTAACTCGCCTGTAGATGATTCTAAATGGGCTCTAATAAACCACTGAAATTGCTCTAGGTCAGCTAGTTGGCTGGTGATCATATCTTCAGACACCGGATCTAATTCAGAAAGAGTCTCAATTGCTTTGCGGTGATCGCCATTAACGCCGTTGTATACTTTATCAAGTGCGGCTAAATGCTCGGTTACTAAACCTTTACCTACTGAGTATTCGTTCCATGTACGACGATCTACAATTGATTTAGGCGTACCAACGGGCACTCCACCAAGAGTCGCAATTCGCTCTGCAATTGTATCTGTCATTTCGCGCACAATGTCTACTTGTGGGTCTATCATTTCGTGTACGCCAATAAAGTTAGGTCCCACTACGTTCCAGTGAATATGCTTTAAAGTAAGCTGTAAATCTATCAATGCAACCATGCGGTTATCTAGCGTAGCTATTGTTTTTTGAGCTGATTCGTCACTCATACCTGGCGCGGTAAATTTAGTTGTTTTGTTTGATTCGTTATTGTTACTCATAATTTCTCCTACATTAAGTAATGTGTTGCTCATATAATATGTTGCGTTATGAGCATGACTTAAACTTAATGAAGCAACTGTTATGCCGTAAGTTGATTACTTTCAAAAGTGATTTAAAAACATGGGGTTATGTTTTTATTTAAGATTTTAGAGGCTGGAGGGATGATTGAATTTTTGAAAAGCCTGCATACATTTGTAAAATCTGCAGACTTTAATTTAATAACGCTTAAGTGTATTTAAACTTTGGCTATATATTCGTGCGCTTTTAAAACATCGAGCGGCACTATTTCTAATGATTTTTTATTTGTGGCTTCAAGTACCACTGGTGGCGCAACGTTTGCTGCAATAGCATGAAGCCATCTTAGCGCACACAAGCACCATTTATCACCGGCTTTTAAACCTTCAAAATCGTAAAGAGGGTTTGGGCTTATTAAGTCGTTACCTTGTGATTTTGAAAATTGTAAAAACTCGTCAGTCATAATTGCACACACACTGTGATTGCCAAGATCTGATTCTGGTACATAACAAAATCCTTCACGTGTGTAGCCACCATTACCGCAACATAGTTTTAAACGCGTGCCAAGTACATTAAATTGATTCGCCATGAAATACCTTAGTTTGTGGTGTTTAATAAATTTACTCTATCAGGAGTAACTCGCTTGAGATAGCTATAAAACTTAAAAGAGGGAAGGGGGTCTACACAAACTTAAGCCCGCAGCAAAATTGCGGGCTTAGTATTATTTATTTAATACGCAGTGCCATACAATCGCTATGGCCGTTTATGATCATGCTTTTATCAACACGTACGCCACCACCAGAGTATTTTCCGGCGGCTGTAAAACTACATATTTGTACAAAGTAGTCATCTACTTTAGGCAGTGCAAATAGTTGTTGGTATATTTGGTCTTGCTCGGCAAAGTGCCCCATTGTTTTTTCTATAACTTGCTGCTGTTCATCAACAAGTTGAATATTAGCACCACAACGTCCTACTATTGGTTTAACTACATAACCGGTTTGTAATAACTCGTCGTTAAGCTCAAACGCGGTATTAAGTAAATATTTATGATTAGGGAATAAACTCCACAGTATTGGTAAAATAGCCTTGTTACTTGGGATCAATGTCCACAGCGGTTCAAATACCATGACATTTTTACGCAGTAATACATCGACTAAGCGTGGCGTTTCACCAATTTTGAATTGTGGTTCAAAGTTATCACCTAATGATTGGTCGGCTTCACATTCTTCACGAATTTGATCAAGTGCGGTTTCCCACGACCAGGTTTTCCATACGTAACTCAGTTGTGCGCCATCTGCATCTACTATGTTGCCTGATTCATTCCAGCGAAGTGTGCTTAAGCCAATTACTAACTTACACTCAAAGCCCGCGGCTTCAATAGCTTCTTTCATAAATAATGCGTGGTAATGCTCTTCTGGTTCATCATCTTGCAGAATATGAACAAGACCTTTTACTTCACTTTTACGCCATGCTTTTACGAGATCTTTAAATAAATTTTGGCCTGCATCTACACCTGTTTTAACACCAAAGTGTTTTGCCCATTTACCCTGAACTTTGCCGCTCTCCATATAACACGATGCCGAATCGCAATTGTATTCGTAAACTTTTAAACCTGCTGCTGTTAAAGCAAAGTCAAACCGACTGGTAATTAATTGGTTTAAGCGGTTATCCCACGATTGGCGAATTTTATTAATCACAACATCGGGTAAATTAAACTTTTTTAATAACTCAGGGTGCTGCAGTACATAGTCGGTTGCATGCATAAATAAGCCATGCAGCTCATTTGTTGCATGCTCAATGCTTTGCTGCGCCGTTTGAGATATCGCAAAGTAATTATGTTGATCCGCAGCTACTGATGTAAGTTTATGGCCTTGCATCATTTCTACGTAGGCAGCTTCATCGTCATTCGCAATATTTAACCATGACTTGTTTGCTTGGCCTGTATCTACTGCTTTATGGGCTTCTATAATAAATAAATCAGTGTTTAGCTCAGACGTTGGCTCAGCATATTCTGTTTCATCAGTTTGTGTCATCCAGCCTAAAATAGTGGCGTCGCTGTAAGAGCACTCAATCCAATAGTCGCCATCTTTAGTTACTTTTGCTTTTAGTTCACGGCACCAGCTTTGATCTTTTGGCCATATTTGATGTCCTACATTTTGCTCAGCAAGGCGTATTTTATCTTCGTGCACTTCAACAACGACAGCAACATGGCCTGTTTCTTCAAACTCGCCGCCTTCTTCCCATATAAGTAAGCTACCTACTTGAGGATGATGTTTTGCACCATTTTTAAACGCGTTTAGTGGCAATCTGTTTTGGCTATTTACATCGCGCACTGAACGCAGCTCAAAAATATCGTAAGCCATAGCAATATCATCAAAAATATAGCTATGGTTGAGATACATCCATCGACGTGCAAACTCAACGCATTGCCATTTATAGCCCATGTAAATGCCATCAAGGTAACTACGATAGGCGCTACGATTAGGATAAATGCTTTCGTCAGCCGTATCATAATCAGATGAGTACACAGCAACATTACCAGGTGCATAACCTAATAAGGTACCAAAATCACTAGCAGGAGCAGAAGATTTCATAAACAAAGATGTTCAAAATAAAGGTGTGATAATTTGCTGACTATATGAGCGAAACTGCGTTATAGCAAGATATAAAATATGTTTTTACGAAGGGGGATAAGTAAAAAATCACTCATTCATTAAAGAGTGAAAATACGGGAGAGTACTTTTACTAAGAATGTTAGGCTTGGTGCTTATTTTACTTGTAACCAGTTGAAATTTATTGATATTTTTGATGTGATTGTTACTGTTTAAATCTCAATTAAAAAATGGAGAAGCTATAGGTAACTTCTCCACTTTTATTATTCATATTTAGTGATTTTTATAATATGTAAAGCAGGTTAACGCGCTGCTAAATCATTTCAGCATCTATATGGCGTATTAGGTTTGATACCCAATTAACATATTGGCGGTGAATTTTTTTGCCGTTGTAGTTTAAGTTAATAGAGTCTTTATAGTTGATTGAGTATGCCGTTTTGTTATACGCAATATCGATAGTTAATTGGTGTGTGCGAATATCCAGTACACCTTTTATTTTACCTTCACTCATAGGCGTACACTTCCAACCAAGCTGAATACATGCCTTTAGAATGCCTTTTTCTACGTCAGCTTCACTGTTGGTAATTGTTGATGTTTGTGGAATAGGGTTTTGTTCAAAGTCTCTTACTGCAACAGATGTTGAACAACCAGCAAGTACAGTAAGTGTTGCCGCTGTAAGTAAAATTGAGTACTTTTTCATAATAATCCTTTGTTTTAATTTCATCCAATTGTGTTGTCTCGCCAATATATGCGCGCTTAGGTGAGATTATCGGTAAATTTATAGATGAGTGCCAGCAGTAATTAGAAAATTAAGAGAGTTAACCGAGATTTATCTCGGGTATTAGCTTTATTTATGAACAAGTTAAAGTTGAATTATTTAAGCTGTAGACCAAGGGTTAAAGCAAAATTATGTGTTGAAAGATTTACGTGAGCGATGACATGTTTTGAGGGAACGCTCTTTCTTTATGTTTTAAATTACTCCTATAGTCGTACTTTAGTTAATTTTTTGTTAAACTATTGCACTTAGTATGAATTGAAGTCAGTTAAAAGTTTTTAAAACAGGAAAAAAAATGGAAGATATAATAAACAACATTGATATTAATCAATATTTACCCGCTGCAATTACGTGGGCAACCAACATATTACTAGCGATTGCAATCTTACTTGCGGGCTTATGGCTGGCAGGCAAAGTACGCAATTTAATTATTGGCTTATGCCATAAATACACTCATCTTGATGATACGCTTTTTCGCTTTTTAGGCAGTATGGCTCGCTACATCATATTAGCGTTCGTTATTATTGCTGTGTTAAATCGCTTTGGTGTACAAACGGCCTCTATTATTGCTTTGCTAGGTGCTGCGGGACTTGCTATAGGCTTGGCGTTACAAGGTGCAATGTCGAACCTTGCCGCAGGCGTTATGCTACTTGTTTTCAGACCTTATAAAGTGAATGACTTTATTGAGGCCGCAGGGCGTTTTGGTAAAGTAACAGAAGTAGATATGTTTACTACTATTTTACAAACGTTCGATAACCAACAGGTTATTATTCCAAATAGTCAAATTTGGGGCGCGCAAATTATAAACCATTCACATCATCCAATTCGTGGTGTGGATATGCATTTTGGTGTTGCTTACGGTGAAGATACAACGGCTGTACGTAAAGTTATAGATGCCGTACTTGCAGCGCACCCACACATACTAAAAGATCCAGCTCCTTTTGTTGAAGTAGAAACTCTAAACAACAGCTCAGTAGACTTTTTAGTAAGACCTTTTTGTAAGGGCGAGCATTACTTCGATATTCTTTACACGGTGCCAGAGTTAATTAAAAAAGCACTGGATGAAAACAACATCGAAATACCTTTCCCACATCGTAAAGTTATTTTAGTTAACGAAAGCAAAGATTAACTAAATTTAAAACGATTTAAACCTAAGGGCACTTTTAAGTGCTCTTTTTTTGTGTGAAAAAGTTACATACCTGTGTAACCTTTTCTTTTATAAACCACTTCAAATACTACATTGTTATCTGTACAGCCCTTTTTTACTAGGTTGGATGGCTGGTCTTTATTTTGCATTTGCATAGTCGCTTTTAGCTTTAAAGCTCATAAAAACTATTGACCCATTAAATCAAACTGTATGAAGGACTAAACATGGCTGAATCATTTAAATACTCAGGTAATAAAGGGCATGGCGGTGAATTGCATCAAAAAGCGTCGGATGAACACCCTACCATGACCACCGCGCAGGGCTGCCCTGTAAGTGACGATCAAAACTCATTACGTGCAGGAAAGCGTGGCCCAGGATTATTAGAAGATCACATAATGCGCGAGAAGATCTTTCACTTTGATCACGAACGCATTCCTGAGCGAGTAGTGCATGCACGAGGTTACGGGGCACATGGGTACTTTGAAAATTACGACACGCTTGAAGATTTAACCTGTGCAGATATTTTTCAGCGAAAAGGTGAAAAAACCCCAGTATTTACTCGTTTCTCTACAGTTGCAGGTAATAAAGGGTCTCCAGATTTAGCACGTGATGTACGTGGTTTTGCGGTAAAATTTTATACCCAAGAAGGAAACTGGGATTTAGTGGGAAACAATATACCGGTTTTCTTTATTCAAGATGCGATGAAGTTTCCAGACTTAGTTCATTCAGCTAAAGCCGAGCCCGACCGAGGTTTTCCGCAAGCGCAAACAGCACATGATAACTTTTGGGATTTTGTGAGCTTATCGCCTGAGTCAATGCACATGGTTATGTGGGCAATGTCTGATAGAGCTATTCCGCGTTCATTGCGATTTATGGAAGGTTTTGGCGTTCATACCTTTAAATTTATTAATGCCAAAGGTGAAGAGAAATTTGTTAAATTTCATTGGAAACCAAAAGGCGGCATGCAATCTGTAGTATGGAACGAAGCACTTAAGCTAGACGGCGCGGACCCTGATTTTCATCGCAGAGATATGTGGGAATCTATTGGTAATGGCGACTACCCAGAGTGGGAGTTAGGTGTGCAGGTGTTTGATCAGCAATTTGCTGATGAATTTGAATTTGATGTTTTTGATGCCACCAAGCTTATACCTGAAGAGCAAGTACCAGTGCAAATTGTTGGCCGTATGGTGCTTGACCGTGTTGTAGACAACTTTTTTGCAGAAACAGAGCAAGTAGCATTTTGTACTCAAAACATTGTACCAGGGCTCGACTTTACACCCGACCCGCTACTGCAAGGTCGTAACTTTTCATACTTAGATACTCAAACTAAGCGTTTAGGTGGTCCTAACTTTACGCATATTCCGGTCAATGCGCCTAAATGTCCAATGCGTCATTTTCAGCAAGATGGCCACATGGCAATGCACAATCCAAAAGGGCGTGTTAATTATGAGCCAAACTCATGGAGCGGCGACGAAAACAACCCGCGCGAATGCCCAGTACATGGCTTTAAAAGCTCAAAGGAACCTGAAGTAAGCGGCGGTGATAAACTGCGTTATCGCTCAGAAACATTCAGCGACCATTACAGTCAAGCCCGTCAATTTTATTTAAGTCAAACAGAGGTAGAGCAGGCGCATATTCAATCTGCGTACGTGTTTGAGCTGTCTAAAGTTGAGCATTTACCAATACGAGAACGTTTGGTATCGCACTTGTTAAATATTGACGAAACCCTCGCAAATAAAGTTGCCGAAGGACTTGGCTTGCAAGAAATGCCAGACCCAGCTGAAGCTGCTATGCCAACACGTAAAGACTTACCTGTATCTGATGCGTTAAGTATTTTGAAAAATGCGCCCAACACCTTCAAAGGCCGTAAATTAGGTATTTTAGTAAGTGATGGCTTTAATGCAGAAATTTTTGAATCGGTTACCAATGCACTTAAAAGTGAAGGCGCAAACTCTGAAATTATTGCCCCACAAGTTGGCGGTGCTAAATGCAGTAAAGGTAAGCACTTTAAAGCTGATCAGGTTATTAATGGTGGTCCATCGGTTTTATACGATGCGGTACTTGTACTCACCACTGAAGAGGGAGCCGAAAAACTAGCTGCTATTGCAGAAGCTAAAGACTTTGTAAGTGATGCGTATGCACATATGAAATACATAGGCTACACACAAGAGGCTAAGCCTTTATTTAAAGCCGCAGGGCTCGATGACAAAGCAGATGATGGTTGGATTGATTTAGAGGCACACTCTGCCGATAAATTTATAAATACATTACGTAATTTAAGATATTGGAAACGTTAGTAAGCTCAATAATTAAAAAACCACAGCATGTAATTGTTGTGGTTTTTTTTAAGCTCACCTAGTTAAGGTATTAGTTCAAGCCAACAATAAAATTGGATATATTATGAAGCTTAATGGCGCTTGTCACTGTGGCAAAGTGGTATTTACGGTCAACTCAAAACACCCTTATCCTTATAATTTATGCTATTGCTCTGTATGTCGTAAAACCGCAGGGAGCGGCGGGTTTGTTATTAATTTGAACGCACAATACAGCACGCTTGAGGTTACAGGGCGTGAACACATAACTATTTATCATGCAAAAATAGGCGATAAAATCAGCCCTGCAGAGCGTCATTTTTGTAAGCATTGTAGTGCTAACTTGTGGTTATACGATGCACGTTGGCCTGAGCAAGTTCACCCCTTTGCTGGTGCAATAGATAGTGAGTTACCCATACCGCCAGAGCGCACTCATTTAATGCTTGGTAGTAAAGCAAATTGGGTAAATGCGCCCATTAATGAAGGTGACAAGCAATTTGAAGAATACCCTGATGAAAGTATTGCTGCTTGGCATAAGCGTTTAAACCTCGAAAAGTAACGCAATTTTTTGTATGAGCTAAGCTTAAATTTAGGGGCAATTAAACGCATATTTAGTTTATTAAATATTAAAAATCACCGCGTAAGTAAAGGAGAATATTATGGCAGTCCCAGCAATACCAAAAGGGTTTCATTCAGTTACACCATATTTAATTATGAATGACGCACAAAAAGCGATAGATTTTTATTGTGATGCATTTAGTGCTGAACACGTAATGCAAATGCCTTTACCTGATGGTGGAATAGCCCATGCAGAAATAATAATTGGTGATTCGCATATTATGCTTTCAGATAATGGTTCTGAAGAGCATTTAAAAAGCCCAAAAGAACTCGGTGGTACAGCGCTAAGCCTTATGCTTTATGTTGAAGATGTTGATACCGTATTTAAAAAAGCAATTGAGCTTGGTGCAACACTAATAAGACCCGTACATGATCAGTTTTATGGTGATAGGACCGGCACACTACAAGACCCATTTGGTCATATATGGATCATTGGTACACACAAAGAAGATGTTAGTGACGAAGAGTTAAATAATCGTATTGGGAATATAACAAATCAAGAGCAAGACGCATAACTAGCATGCTAATTAGATTTATGTACCTTCCTAATTACGTTGACGGCTTTAATGAAAGGCTTGTAGCTTTTGCTTCAACTCATCTAGGTTTTATCTTGTTATCGAAACCGTTTTCTGCCTAAACGTAGCTCACTTAGTAAAGCGAATTAGTATTAATTACTAGTTAAATTTTAGGCATAAAAAAACCTCAGCCAATAATTAGCTGAGGTTCAAAAAGTGGTACCAG
>NZ_WTKW01000177.1:0-8841 GCF_011378745.1 Pseudoalteromonas sp. Z1A6 | reverse complement strand
AAATCCCCGCTAATTTCTTAGCAGGGATTTGTGTATAAGAGACAGCTCAGTGAGTGGCTTTTAGTCTAGTTGAGCTAATTACTCAACTACGTATACGTGTTGATTAAGCATTGCCCGGATTAGGGTTCGACTTTTCAGCTTGTATGCGCATGTAAATCTCTTCACGATGCACTGATACGTCTTTTGGTGCATTAACACCGATTCGAACTTGATTTCCTTTAACACCTAGAACAGTAACTGTTACTTCGTCACCAATCATTAGGGTTTCACCTACTCTACGAGTTAGTATTAGCATTCTCTTGCTCCCATGTTCCAATAAAAATTATAAGATTCCGCTTAAACATACTAATGAAAATTAGACTGAAAAGTAAGTAAAAACTCTCAATCTATCCATTTTCTGTTAAAAATGCTTTGTGTAATGCACGAACTGCCAACTCTAGGTACTTTTCATCTATTAAAACTGAAATTTTAATCTCAGAAGTCGAGACTAAAACTACATTAATATTTTCCTGCGCTAATGCATCAAAAAATAAACTTGCTACACCAGAATGCGATTTCATACCCATTCCAACAGCAGAAACTTTAGCTACTGTTGGTAATCCGCTTATATTTTGAGCACTGAGTTGAGCTTGATCTTCGCTCAATAATTCAAGTGCTTGCAGATAATCATTCGAGTGCACAGTAAAAGCATAGTCTATTTTTTCAAAGATATGATTAACTTGATTAATCATATCTATTTCGATGCCATTATCAGCAAAAAGTTTCAATATTTTTGAAAGATATTGCGTACCGCTTGGCACACCATCTACTTTAATTAAACATTCGTCACAATTAAACGCAATCCCCGATACCACCTTGCTTGGCATATCGTTCTCCTCAAAACTTATTAATGTGCCTTCATCAGGATTAAAACTAGAAAGCACCCTAAGTGGCACATTGTGTCTACCTGCAGCTTCTACCGAGCGAATATGCAAAACTTTTGCGCCTAAACTTGCCAGCTCCAGCATTTCGGCAAAAGTAACTTGGCTCATTCTGCGCGCGTTTGGTTCAACACGAGGATCTGTAGTATATACGCCGTCAACGTCTGTATAGATCTGGCATTCGTCGGCTTTTATAGCCGCTGCTATTTCTACAGCCGATGTATCGGTGCCGCCGCGTCCAAGCGTTGTAATATTGCCCTCAATATCACGTCCCTGAAACCCAGCAATAATAGCAATACGATTATGCTCAAGCTCATGCTTTAAGCGCGTAGCAGCAACCTCTTCAATACGGGCTTTACCAAACATGTTGTCGGTTTGAATATTGACTTGATCGGCTAATAAGCTCACCGCTGAGTGGCCACGTTTGATAATAGCCATAGCAAGCAGTGATACAGAAACCTGCTCTCCGGTGCTAATAAGTACATCTAGTTCACGGCTACTCGGGCGAGTATCAATTTGTTTGGCGAGGTTAATTAAGCGGTTGGTTTCTCCCGACATAGCAGAGAGAACCACAACCACTTGATGTCCTTGTTGTCTGGTTTTAACAACAAGGTCGGCGACTGCTTCAATTCGCTCTATTGAGCCGACCGAAGTGCCACCGAATTTTTGAACAATAAGCGCCACTTAGGCTTAAGTACGCTCAGTTAACCAAGCTGTAACGCTATCTAGTGCAGCAGCAAGGTTTTGTGGTTCACTACCACCGGCTTGTGCCATATCTGGACGTCCGCCACCTTTACCACCTACTTGACCTGCCATATGGTTAACTAACTCACCGGCTTTTACCTTGCCTGTTAAGTCTTTCGTTACACCGGCAATTAGGCTTACTTTGTCGCCACTGGCAACACCCAGTGCAATAACACCTGAGCCAATCTTGTTTTTAAGGTCATCAACCATACCGCGAAGCGCTTTAGATTCAGTACCTTCAACGTTTGCTACAAGTAGCTTAACGCCATTAATTTCAACAATCGAATCAAGTAAAGACGCGCCCGCTGCACTTGCTAGCTTATCGCTAAGCTGTGCAATTTGCTTTTCAAGACCTTTAGATTTTTCAAGCAACGCAGTTACTTTTTCAAGTACCGATGCGCTATCGCCTTTAACTAAAGCTGCAACATCGCTAAGTTGTTGCTCTTGCTCGCTAACGTACGCTACAGCATCTGCACCGGTTACGGCTTCAATTCGGCGAACACCTGCGGCAATACCACTTTCAGATACAATTTTGAATAAACCAATATCGCCAGCGCGCTCAACGTGCGTACCACCACAAAGCTCAATAGAGTAGTCGCCAATAGTAACTACACGTACTTCGTCATCGTACTTTTCGCCAAATAACGCCATAGCACCTTTCGCTTTAGCATCATCAATAGCCATAAGCTCAGTATTGAGTGCAAAGTTACGACGAATTTCGTCATTAACTACACGCTCAATTTCACGTAGCTCATCTTTAGTAACGGCTTCAAAATGCGAAAAGTCAAAACGTAAACGATCTGGCTGAACAAGTGAGCCTTTTTGGCCTACATGCTCGCCTAATAGTTGGCGTAGTGCTTCGTGTAAAATATGCGTAGCGGTATGGTTTTTCTTAATGCTGTCGCGGCGCGTATCATCAATAGTTGCGTCAACTTTGTCATTAACACCAATACGGCCTTGTACAGTACCGTGGTGAGCAAAAGCATTACCAAGCTTAGTGGTATTAGTAACATTAAATTCGCCACCAGCAACTGTAATAGTACCCGTGTCACCCGTTTGACCGCCTGATTCAGCGTAAAACGGTGTGCGGTCTAGTACTACAATACCTTGTTGACCATCTTCTAATAATTGCACAGCTTCGCCGCCAGCAAAAATTTCAACCACGGTCGCGCTGTGATGCGTGCTGTCGTAACCTTTAAAGTCAGTGTGTTTATCTGATTTTAATTGGTCATTGTAATCAGCGCCAAACTTACCCGCTTGTTGCGCAGTTTTACGTTGCACGGCCATGCACTCTTCAAAGCCTTGATGATCAATTGTCATCTGGCGCTCACGCGCAACATCGGCCGTTAAATCAGCTGGAAAACCGTACGTATCGTAAAGCTTAAATACTAAGTCGCCCGGTATAATATCGCCTTTAAGGTCGCTTAAGCTTTCTTCTAAAATAGCTAAGCCACGTTCAAGTGTTTTACCAAACTGTTCTTCTTCAATGCGTAATACTTTTTCGATAATTTCTTGTTGCTTAGCAAGCTCAGGGTACGCTTGACCCATTTGCTCAATTAGCGCAGCAACTAATTTATAGAAAAACGAACCTTGTGCACCTAACTTATTACCGTGGCGCACAGCACGACGAATAATACGGCGTAGTACATAACCACGGCCTTCGTTAGATGGCATAACACCGTCTGAGATCAAAAACGCACACGAACGAATATGATCCGCCACTACACGTAGTGACTTATCGTCCATATCTTGTGCATTAGTAACACTTGCAGCAGCGGCAATTAAGCCTTGGAATAAATCGATTTCGTAGTTTGAATGCACGCCCTGCAAAATAGCAGAAATACGCTCAAGGCCCATTCCCGTATCAACAGATTGCTTAGGCAGAGGCAACATTGTGCCGTCGCTTTGACGGTTGTACTGCATAAATACCAGATTCCAAATTTCGATGAAACGGTCGCCATCTTCCTCTGGAGAGCCCGGAGGTCCGCCCCAAATGTGTTCGCCATGGTCATAAAATATTTCAGAACACGGACCACACGGACCGGTATCGCCCATAGACCAAAAGTTGTCTGAGGTAGCAATACGAATAATACGATCCTCAGATAAGCCAATGTCTTTTGACCAGTACTCAAACGCTTCTTCGTCATCGTGGTAAATAGTTACTAGGAGCTTTTCTTTTGGTAGTTTTACTTCTTCAGTTAAAAACTCCCATGCAAACTTAATAGCTTCTTGCTTAAAGTAATCACCAAAGCTGAAGTTACCTAACATTTCAAAAAATGTATGGTGGCGAGCAGTGTAGCCTACATTTTCTAAATCGTTATGCTTACCGCCAGCACGTACACAGCGCTGCGAGCTAGTCGCACGTGTATAAGGGCGGCTTTCTGCGCCTAAAAATACATCTTTAAATTGCACCATGCCGGCATTGTTAAATAACAACGTGGCATCGTTACCCGGAATAAGCGAGCTTGAAGGTACAACTTGGTGTTGTTTGCTGGCAAAAAAGTCTAAAAACTGTTGCCTAATTTGTGCGGTAGTCATGTGCTGCATTTGAAAGTCTCACCTGTATTTACTGTGCTTGCATTGCAAAATTAATTTCATCGTAGCTAAAACCCCGATACATTAAGTAGCGCACGCGCTTAGCTTTGTCTTTGTAATCGAGATCGGCCGGTGTATTCGAATATTTTTTATTGTACGCATCCTGCGCAAGCTCAAACCAATCTACTTCAAGCTCCTCTACTACTAATTCAAGTAGCGAACGATCAATCCCTTTGCCCATAGCTTCGCTTTGTATTCGCTTAAGCCCGTGGCATTTAAATATGTGTTTTCTTACAAAGCCTTCACAGTATCGCTGCTCGTTAATAAAATTATGCTTTTCGCACCAATCAAGCAAGTTTTCAATAAACTCTTCTGTAGCTTCTTTTTGCTGTAGCTTAAGCGTTAACTCACGACGCGAATATTCTTGGCGCCCTAGTAACCAAAGTACATAATTTTTTAGCTTTTGCTTTAATTTATCATCCATTAAGCGTCAAAACGCCCGCTTTCTTCACTGCTAAGAGGCTTAACATTAATGTCGTCACTTGGTGGTACAACAGGCATAAAAATGGCTTGATAAGATACAAAAAAGCTAATGTAGCAAATTGGCATTAAAATCAACAGTGGTAAGAACGATAAGAACATCGAAAGCGCCATAAATAATGCGCAAATAAGGCCAAAAACGCCAAGTGGCAAAATGTTATGATAAAACACCATTAACGATTTTTTAAGCGCCGTTAAAATACTTTGTTCATTATTGAAATATACCAAAGGCCCTGCGTAAGCAAATGAAGCTAAGTAAACGAATAGAGCAATCAAAAATAAAATCATATTAATTACCGGAATACTACTCAAAATGCTTTGAAATAATTGAGTGATTTGGGGCATAGTTATATTGGGATCACTTAATATAGCAGCTGTATTAGGATCATTGATAACAGCCTCAGCCTGAAGAAATAACACTTTAGCTAAAAACTCCAACACAAGTGCAATACTCATTTGAATTAATGCTAAGCGAAATAAACCTATCCGATTCCCTGTACTTGAAAATACTTTGAAAATATCAAAGAGGATAATTTTTCCACCTTGCTGTTTTGTTAATACCGCTCGATAAAACCCGATTGTTAAAAATGAAATTGGCAATAAAGCAAGTACTTGCAATTTTTGAGGTAGTACTATTGCAAAAAATAAGTTAGATATACCTATAAATAAAAACATCGCGATAAAGGTTGCTGGCTGGGTTTTAAAAATAAGCCATCCGGCTTTTAACCACTTTAGCCCTGCATCGGCTTTAAAAATTCGTAATTGTGTAGACATACTTGCTCTTAATTTAAAACGAAACACGCCAAGTATAACTTGGCGTGAGGGGGTATTAATAGACGAAACGTAATTAAATACTTAAGGTTTTTTAATTTTCTTAATATCTAACATGTGCGCGCCATGCTTAATTTTAGTTTCTAGGTACGACTTGTTACCCGCAACACCCGCTTTAATATGCGCATGCGTGCCAACAACCGAGTCAACATTAATACCGGCATCTTTTAATGCGTTAAGCTTTTTAGGATTATTGGTCATTAATTTAACGTGGCTTAAATTAAGCGCATTAAGCATTAACACCGCATCCGAAAAATCACGTAAATCATCAGCAAAGCCTAAATGATTATTAGCTTCGTAGGTGTTCATACCCTGCGATTGCAATACGTAAGCATCAATTTTGTTGTATAAACCAATGCCACGGCCTTCTTGGCGTAAATATAATAAAATACCGCCTTGTTCGTGCATCATTTCAATACATTCATTTAGCTGCTCGCCGCAATCACAACGCGATGAGTAAAATACATCACCCGTTAAACACTCAGAATGCATACGAATAAGCGGTACATTTTGCTCTGTATCAGCGTTGTTAAACACCATAGCAATATGTTCTTTACCATCTTTTAAATCAGTAAATGAGATTATTTCTGCAGGGATATCACTATTTTTGCCAACATTAAGCTGGACTCTTGCTCTTACTTGCGCCACGACAAATCCAAATATTTAAATAACTACGACACGACAATAAAGTGATAATATCACAAAATAGGATAAATACACCGTAGTACAAGACTGTTTATGGCAATTATATGGCGACGACAGGCGTTATTTTCAATGATTGTTAAGCAATTAATAACCCGAATATTACAACTTCGCTTGTTTACTTTAATTTACCTAAAATAATGACAGACCTTGATAGTTTTGGTAATTTTATGGGCTAATAAATAATAGGGATTATTATGAAGCACCAACAGCTCGCCATATCAATAGGATTAAGCTTATTAGCCTTTGCTAACTACACTTTCGCAAACCAAGTAAATAGCATTCAAGTTGTATCTGCAAACGCCGAAGAAACTGACTCAGCATTCGTTGCAGCCAAAGAACAAGCTGAAAAAGAAGCACAACTTGCTTATCAAAAAGGGCTCGCTCTATATGGAGAAAATAGCAATGAAACGGCAAAGCTTGCTATTAACTACGCTAAAGCCATCAACAGTTATGTTGCAAAGAACCTTGTGGCTATAGGGTATGGTAATGAAGAGAAACGGTTTGATTTGTATTCACAGGCCCACCGTATTTTAGTTAAAAACTATGGCGAAAACTCAATAGAGACTATGGATACGCTACTAGCCAAAGCCACTCATACGAATAAATCAGATACCGCAGTCAAAAACTTTAAGCAACTCATTAAAATCGCTGAATTACAAAATGACCCTGGCCTTGTCGCTAATATGCAATTTGAAGCTGCAGAAACATTACTTTATGGGTTTAGCCATAGCGAATATTCTTTAGCGAAAAAATACGCTCAAGATGCAGATAAATATTACCAAGCCCAGCTACCTGATAATGCAGTAGAGCGTATAAAGTCTGACCTTTTAATGGTTTCATTTGAGAGTGGCCGTAAAGATTACGACAAAGCAACTAAAAGGCTAAACCGTATAGTTGGCTTATTTGATAAATATAAAAATTTAGATCAAAGCTTTGAGCTTAATGCGCATGTTGGCTTAGTTCAGCTATATGAAAAACAAGATGAAAGCGATAAAGCGACTAAACACGCCTTAGCCTTTGCTAAAAATACGCACTGGAAAAATACCTCAGAGCAAAATCCACTCTACATAACCGAGCCTATATACCCTCGCGGTGAAACTAAAAGTCATGTAATAGTTATATTAGAGATTACTGTTGATACCCATGGCTTTGTGAAAAATCCTAAGGTTATTAGTTCTGAAGGTTCTAAAGCGTTTGAAAAATCAGCGATAGCCGCTGTTAAACAATGGCGTTACGCTCCAAAGTTTAAAAATGGAAAACCTGTAAATGCAACAACTCAAGCTGAACTGTATTTTGAACGCCTTTAAGTAGTTTTACCATTCAGTCAAAAATTATATTAATAAGAAACTGTTGTAATTACGTCAACCTAGTTTCAATTTAAAAGTTAATAGGGATTATTATGAAACGTCAGCAACTCGCTTTATTTATAGGCTTAAGTTTATCTGCTCTAAGCGCAACAACTTTAAGTACTACAGCACTCGCCAGCCAAGCAAGCGATCCTCAAACGGTATTTAGCCAAGCATACCAAAGCTATTTAGCAGCAGTTAAAGCAGACAAAAACGTACAACAAACTGCCAAACTTGCTTACACATCAGGTAAAGCCGTTTACGGTAAAAGCGACGACAATACTGCCAACTTAGCTATTAATTACGCTAAAGCAATAAAAGGCTACGGCGATGAGCTAAACGAACAGCGTTTTGCACTCTATAACGAAGCCCATACTATTTTAGCTGCAAACCACGGTAAACTATCAATAGAAACAATTGATGCACTACTCGGCCAAGCTAACTACACAACATCAGCTTACAAAGCAGCTAACTTTTTAGAACAAGTAATTGAAATAGCTAAAACACAAAATAAGCCTAAGTTTGTAGCCGACATGAAACTAGAAGCGGCAACGCTGCTTGCTAAAAAGTTTAGCTCTAAAAAATATCGCGTAGCTAAAAACTACCTAGAAGAAGCCGACGAATACTACCGTGAAAATATTCCGAGTAGCTCGGTAGAGCAAATTAAAGCCAATTTTTTAATAGCCTCATTTGCCGAAGGTAGTAAAAAATATAACCGAGCAATTGAGCGATTAAACAACATAGTTACCGCGTTTGACGATAACTTAAAATACGATCACAGTGCTGAGCTAACCGCTCACTCTAAACTGGTAGGTCTGTACGAAAAACAAGGCAAAAGCGAAGAAGCAACTAAACATTGCCTCGCTATCGCTCAAATGGTGCCATGGAAAGAATCGCAAGAGCAAACACCACTCTATCGTGTTAATCCTAAATACCCAGCGCATAAAGCCCGGTTTAGTACCGATGGTAGCGTTGTTATGGAGTTTGAGGTAGACGCAGCTGGCTTTGTAAAAAACCTAAAAGTGCTTAGTTCTGAAGGTGGCAACGCATTTGAAAAGTCAGCCCAAGCAGCTGTTGAGCAATGGCGTTACGCACCAAAGTTCGAAAATGGCAAACCCGTTAGCGCTACTTCTCAGGTACAACTCGACTTTAAAATTAACCGCCACTAAAAGCTAACACCGATCAGTTAAGGTATTTTTGATCGGTTGACCGATCTTTTG
>NZ_WTKW01000176.1:0-8842 GCF_011378745.1 Pseudoalteromonas sp. Z1A6 | reverse complement strand
GGTTTGATTAATTTTTAAGAATATTTTTATAAATAAAATTATTTATCACCTTCAGGTAATGCGTAGGTTCTCTTAAGCGACTCTTAAGTGTTGTTGCATAGCATGGCGTTGTTATTTTAAACGAGCCTAAATATGAACGTAATTAGTCAAACACCAGCACAAAAAAAGCCAAATCGTAGTAAACGGTTTTACATTCACTGTAGTGCAAATGCCTTTGTAGTGATGATTGCCTGTTATTACTGTTTAGTTATAAACATTCCTTTTATTCAAGGTTCGTTTAGCGCCATAACCTCTCTTGCATCTTTTTCATGGCTATTTTTACTTTCAGTCCCGCTACTTTTGTTATGCCTTTTAATTATTTTCTTTTCGATAGTGTCGGTTAGATGGTTATTAAAACCAGTTAACTATCTTTTACTGATAATTTCGAGCGCCGTGCTTTACGGCTCATTAAATTACGGTGTCGTGTTTGACTATTCAATGATTCAAAACACGTTCGAAACCGATTCAAGCGAAGCGCTGAGCTATTTAAATCCGCAACTCATAGCCTTTTTACTGTTGTTTTGTGCGCTACCTGTTTTTATATTAAGCAAAGTAAAAATACACTTTACTCGCCCCCATCAAGAAGCGATTAGCCGTATAAAACTTATTGTAGCGTGCTGCTCATTAATTGTTTTAGTGGTCGTGAACTTTTACGCCGACTACGCAGCTACTGGCCGTAATAACCGCATTTTGAAAAAAGAAATTATCCCATTTCAGTATCTCTCCAGCGGTTATAAATATATGCGCGATCAACTGCTGTACACCAATATAAAGTTTAAAAATATAGATACAACACCCACTTTAATTGCGCCTAACACCACCAGCGTAACCGTTATAGTTGTTGGCGAAACCGCACGAGCAGAAAACTTTGCTTATCAAGGTTATAAGCGCAACACAAATTCTTACACACAAAAGTACAATGTGACGTATTTTAATAATGTGGCGTCTTGTGGCACCGCTACTGCTGTGTCTGTGCCGTGTATGTTTTCACTGCAAACACAAGATAACTTTGATCGATTAGCAGCCGACAACCAACAAAACCTGATTGACTTAGCACAACAAGCTGGCAGCGATGTATTGTGGGTTGATAATAACAGCGGCTGTAAAAACGTATGCCCTCGTGTTGTTAACATTGATATCCCAACCACCCCATCAGCGCTTTGCGATGGGAAATATTGTTTTGATGAAGCACTCCTTGCTCCACTTAAACGCAAACTCGCTAATTTAAGCCAAGCTAACACCGTTCTTGTCCTACATATGATGGGCTCACACGGGCCAACTTACTTTAAACGCTACCCAGATAAGTTTAAGCAATATACGCCTACGTGCGATAGAAGCGACATTCAAAACTGCTCACTCGATGAATTAGTTAATACCTACGACAACACAATTGCGTACAGCGACTTTGTTAACGCCCAAGTAATTGAGCAATTAAAAGCACTGCCAAACAACATAGATAAGCAGTTTTTATATGTCTCTGACCATGGTGAATCACTTGGCGAAGCCGGTGCTTATTTGCATGGTTTTCCGTATAGCTTTGCCCCAAGTACACAAACACATGTCCCCCTTTATATGTGGGCTGATGAGCATAACCAGCGCATTACTAATACCTGTTTAGCTAATTTAGACACCCGCGCTGCGCGCTCACACAACAATATTTTTCACACCCTTTTAAATTTAATTGGCATTAAGAGCAAAACATATCAGGCATCGCTTGATTTACTTGCTAGCTGCCAAACAACACCAAGCGAAATACAATTATGAGCAATAAAACCGTTATAAAACGCCAAGGCTTAATGCGCCTTATTTTTACCTTAAGCCATTCTTTTAACGGCTTAAAATGGATGAGTCGATTTGAAGCGGCGTTTCAACAAGAGCTAGTACTGTTTTCATTACTAGGTGTGTTTGTGTGGCTACAAAAAATTGTACTAAGCGACAAGTTATTACTGATAGCCAGCCTGCTTTTTGTTTTGTTTGCTGAACTTGTAAATACAGCCGTTGAGGTTGTGGTGGATAGAATTGGCAGTGAATATCATGAGCTTTCGGGTCTCGCTAAAGATATTGCCTCAGCCAGTGTATTTATAGCCATGCTAATTACTGCTCTTATTTGGTGGGCTGTATTATGGGCTTAACACTTAAAAGTAATAATTTTACAGTCAAGCAAGCACTTGGTCCTGTGTGGATTCTTGTTGTATTTACTTTTTTGGCACTGAGTTTTTTAACACTTGCTCGTTTTGGTTTGAGTGTTTGGCAAGGTGAGCGTGTATTTGGATCGCATGCGTGGTTATCTATATTTATAGGTGGTTTAAGAGTAGATATAGCCACTTTAAGCTACATTATTATGCCCGCATTATTACTTACATTAGTTATGCAAAGCATAGGGTGGCAAAATAAAGTTCGCGGCCTAATTAAAATTTACTTAGTGGGGATGTCTGCTTTACTCGTTTTTTTTGAAGTGATTACGCCTACATTTATAAACGAATACGATTTACGCCCAAACCGCTTATTTATAGAATATTTAATTTACCCTAAAGAAGTCTCAAAAATGATTTTTTCAGGCTATAAGTTAGAAGTATTTATTGCTGTTATAGCACTTATTTTAAGCTGTAAATTTGCAGGTAAAGTATTTGGCAATCAATGGCAAAGTACGTCATCACTAACAGGCTTAAACCAATCAATTTTAGCGCTCGTTTTAGTATGCTTAACTATTTTGGGCGCCCGCAACTCATTAGGGCACAGACCACTTAACCCCGCCATGGTCTCGTTCTCTACCGATCACTTACTTAACGACTTAACCCTTAACTCCCTTTATAGCGTCGCGTTTGCAGTTAAGCAACTTTCTAATGAGCAATCAAGCCAAGACTATTACGGTAAAATGCCCACCGATGAATTGCTTAGCATTGTGCGTAGTAACATGCAAAATACGCAAGGCACATTTAGTGATGCAACCGCCCCTACAAAAACGTTTCATGGCGCAAGTAATACAGGTAAACCCAAAAATTTAGTCATTATTTTACAAGAAAGTTTAGGTGCTCGTTATGTAGGCACGCTTGGCGGTTTACCGCTTACACCTAATATAGACGCCCTTTATAAACAAGGCTGGGGGTTTGATAATTTATACGCCACGGGTACACGTTCAGTGCGTGGGATTGAGGCGGTAATTACAGGGTTTACACCCACACCTTCGCGTGCGGTTGTTAAGCTTGATAAATCACAACGCGACTTTTTTACCATTGCTGATTTTTTAGCGAAGCAAAATTACAACACGCAGTTTATTTATGGTGGCGAAAGCCATTTTGATAACATGCGCAGCTTCTTTTTAGGCAACGGTTTTAAAAGTATCGTAGATACAAATAACTTTAATAAAATAGATTTTAATGGCTCGTGGGGCGCATCAGACGAAGACTTGTACGACCAGGCCGACATAGAACTTACTAAGCTTAAAAATCAAAACAAACCCTTTTTTAGCCTTATATTCTCAAGCTCTAATCATAGCCCGTATGACTTTCCTGACGATAAAATAACGCTGTACGATAAACAAAAACAAACCCGTAATAATGCAGCAAAGTATGCCGATTACGCACTAGGCACGTTTATCGAAAAAGCTAAAAAATCGAGCTACTGGGACGACACTGTATTTATAGTTATTGCCGATCACGACTCGCGTGTATCTGGGGCGAGTTTAGTACCGGTTGATCACTTTAAAATTCCGGCCGTTATTTTTGGTAAAAATATTACCCATAAACGAGATAGCCAACTAGCCAGCCAGCTCGATATTCCTGTTACTCTACTTTCTTTGATTGGCGCAAGTGGTAAGCACCCAATGATAGGTCATGATTTATCAAAGCCAATTAGCGACAAGAAACAACGCGCAATGATGCAATACGACAAAAACTTTGCTTACATGCACGATAATAAAGTGGTGGTGTTACAACCACAAAAACCAGCAACCACCTATACGTATAGCAATAACCAGCTTGTGCCATGTGAAAACGATGAGCAACTAGTTAAAAAAGCCCTAGCCCACGCGAACTTAGGTAATTTAGCCTACACAAATGGCTGGTACCATTAGTTATTATTCTTGCAGTGACTTGATAATAAAGCCTTGTTAAAGTAACAAGGCTATTTTTATAAACCGAGTAAACATGAAAATCCTCGTTATTGAAGACTCTGAAGCACTAAGACGCAGCTTGCAAGTTGGCCTTAGCAACCTTGGTTTTACCGTAGATGAAACAGGTGATGGCTCAGAAGGGTTGAGTATGGCACTGAGTGGAAACTACGACCTCCTCGTACTTGATTTAATGCTACCGAGCGTTGATGGCATGAGTATTTTACAAGCACTGCGCAGCAGTAATAGCCAAAGCCGTGTGCTAATTTTATCTGCACGAAGTGAGCCTCAAGATAAAATTAACGGCCTTATGAAAGGCGCTGACGATTATTTAACTAAGCCATTTTCGTTTGAAGAACTCCATGCTCGCGTCCTTGCATTACTTCGTCGTGGTTCACTGCAAAACCAACAAAATACCCTTACCGTAGGTGATTGCGTATTAGATCTGTCACTTAAAACTCTTCACTACAAGCAACATGCCATTGAGCTCACGCGTAATGAATACAAAATAATAGAATGCTTATTTAACGCCCCAGAGCGAGTATTGGGGCTTGAGCTTATAAGTGAAGCGGTGGTAGGGCAGTTTGATATGCTCTCTAAAAATGCGCTTGAAGCACACATCTCAACCATACGTAAAAAAGTAAGACAGTTTGATGGCGAGCTCCCGATAAAAAATAAACGTGGATTTGGTTATGTCGCAACAACAAAATAAAAATCACTCAATAAAACGTAAACTCGTTAATAATATTAGCGCTGTGATCTCTGTTATTTTATTCACCATATTTTTAACCGTTGATCTAAGTGTTGATACTTGGGTGGAAGATCAGTTCAATCAGTCTCTAACTAACAAAGCTAACTACTTAAAAACCTTAGTTGAGGATGACAACAACGTAGTTGAATTTGATTTTGCTGGTGAGTTTATGTCGGAGTATGAAGCAGCCGATGCCACGGAGTTTTACCAATTATGGCATGGCCGTGATGTGTTTGAGCGCTCGGACTCATTAGAGCTTTATGAAAATGCTAACCTACCTTTTTTAGAAATGCCGATAAACGAATCTAAAATTATAGATTACGAGCTTCCTAACGGGCGTGATGGCCGCGCACTTATAAGTCACTTTGTAGCCCAAAAAGACGATAGAAACCCCACTCACTCTGCTGTTTTTAATACCATGACTCTTGCGATTGCAGCGCCGACAGCCGAACTTAATAAAGTACTGATTATTATTGATGTGGTCTTTATT
Source organism: Pseudoalteromonas sp. Z1A6 (assembly GCF_011378745.1). Classification (NCBI taxonomy): domain Bacteria; kingdom Pseudomonadati; phylum Pseudomonadota; class Gammaproteobacteria; order Alteromonadales; family Pseudoalteromonadaceae; genus Pseudoalteromonas; species Pseudoalteromonas sp. Z1A6. The sequence goes on along the minus strand of NZ_WTKW01000176.1, from coordinate 3,454 downwards.
TTAACCTGTGTACTTGGTGTGTTTGGTGTGCGCTATTTAGTGACACGTATTGTAAATAAAGGTCTGCACCCGCTACACAACTTAAACGACCAAATTAAGTTACTCGATATTACCGGTGTTGCGCAAACAATAGAAAGCGACTTTAAAGTAGAAGAAATAGAACCTATACGTAACGAGCTAAATAAGTTTATTACCGTTAATCAGCAACTCTATAGTAATGAAAAACGCCTAACAAGCGACATTGCACACGAGCTTAAAACCCCAATAGCTGAACTAATAAGCCTCTCAGAAGTGGCTATTCGCTACCCTGACGATAGACGCATTAGCGACACCTATACCAGTGATGTGCTTAATATTTCACAGCGTATGAAAACGATTGTTAGCAACCTATTACTGTTGCAGCGCTCAAGTAGCAGTGCAATGCAATTAAATGCACAAAATATCATTCTAAATAACCTAGTAAATCAAATTGTTGATGAGCTGACCTTTAAGCACCCAACTATTAAAGCGCGTTTAAATAATGAGATAACTGACGAGTTTACACTTAATGCTGACGAATTTAGTTTAAATACCATTTTATGTAACTTAATCGATAACGCACTATTTTATGGACTCCCTGAGGCACCAATTAAATTAACTGCCGTAAATAACAGCACAAACATGACCATCTCTGTTAGTAACAAAGTAAATAAACCACTAAGTAGTGAACAGCTCACTGCTATTTTTGACCCGCTCTATCAGCTAGATTCATCTAGAACTAATAACCAGCGCCATGGTTTAGGATTATCAATTGTACAGAGCTTATGTAACTTAAATGGCTTTACTATCACGGCCAGTAATACCGAAAGCAATACGTTAACGTTTATATTAACGTTACCTCTGAAGTAAATTTAGGTTAGTATTTACACTACTAACCTTCGAGATTTTAAGGACAAACCATGAATGCTCTTACCCGTATTAGCCACTTTTTTATTGTGGCATTGCTTATAACATTTAGCCTTAACAGCTATGCAGCTCCCGCCTTATATAAAATAGAAAAAAATGGCGTCAGCTCTTACTTATTTGGCACTGTACACGTTGGTGATACCAGCATGAAAGGCTTACCTAAAAATGTAACCGATGCAATTAGCGCAAGCAAAGAAGTCATTGTTGAAGTTGATATAAGCAAACTTACACCACTTGAAATGCAACAGCGCTCAATGCCATTTATGATGCTAAGTGACGGTAAAACATTACAAACTGAGCTTTCAAAGCAAAATTATACCAAGCTAAAAAATTACTTTGCTAAAAAGTCGATTGATATTGCTATGTTTAATGGCTTAAAGCCTTGGGCTGTTATGGTGACTATGATGCAAATTGAATTTCAAAATGCAGGATATTCAGATAAAACCGGCATAGACAAGCAAGTGCTTAGTTATGCTAAAGAGCATAATATTAAAATTGGCGAGCTTGAAACCCTAGAGCAACAACTGCAAATGTTTGATGGCATGGCGCTATTAAGCAATGAAATGATTGAAGAAACCTTTGAGCAACTCAGCGATATTAATACTTACTTTATCAAATTAGTTAATGCCTGGAAAAACGGGGATATGGATACACTAACCGATTACTACAACATGAGTTTTGATGACAGTAATTATGGTGAAATTAGCGAGCAAGTAATGCTAACTAACCGCAATAATAATTGGGTTAAACAACTCACACCGCGTTTAGCAAACGAGCAACTATTTATTGCCGTAGGCGCTCTGCATTTACCTGAAAAACACGGGTTACTTAAACAGCTACGAGATAAAGGCTTTAGCGTTACTCGTCTTTAAAATAAAAATGGGTTGAGTGAATTTTCGCTCAACCTTTCTCTGAGCTTTTAATTAAAGTCTTCCATTTTTAAGTAATTCTCTATTCCTTTAATTTTGTCTGCCGCATGATGATTTACATAAATCACAGTACTTGTATTAGCAGCACAAATTTTCTCTATTAGTAGCAGTACACGCTGCCTGTTTGCTTCATCTAATCCTAAGCAAGGTTCATCTAAAATAAGTAACGTTGGATGCTTTACCATAGCTCGTACAATTAAAAGCATACGTTGATCGCCGTACGAAAGCTGGGTGAATGAGATATTTTGCTTATCACTTAAACCAATAAATGCCAGCCACTGTTGAGCAATATTAACTTGTGCGTCGCTCGGCTTTTGATATAAACCTATGCTGTCATAAAAACCAGATATAACAGTATTTAAAGCCGATATACTTACGCGATAATCCATATGTAGCGCGTTAGATATAAAACCAATATGCTGTTTTATATCCCAAATACTCTCCCCTGTCCCACGTTTAAAACCGAACACTTCAATGTCATTGTTATAACACTGTGGGTTATCACCTGTTATTAAATTTAATAGGCATGTTTTACCTGAACCGTTCGCTCCACTAAGCTGCCAATGCTGATGCTTTTTTATAGTCCAATTGAGATTTTTGAATATGCTTACGTCACTATAACTAACTTTAGCATTACTCAATTTAACTAAGGTATTACCAGTGAATGCCTTTTGCTCTTGCTCGGCGTCAGGAGATGGCACATCCAATGAAGTATGATCTAAATGAAGTAGTTTTAGTAAGTCACTTAATTGCTCACTACTTGGCTTTGCTAAAGTATGTAACAAGCAGCCTTGGTTTACATAACCATAGTGAGTAATGAATGAAGGCATTTCGTCTAAGCGGTTTAGCACAAAAACAAAAGTAATCGTGTGGCTAAGCTCTATGAGTATTTTATTAAGTTGCTGGCAAGATTGTACGTCGAGTCCATCAAATGGCTCGTCAAGTACGACTAACTCACTATGGGAGCTGAGTGCTTTTATAAGTAGGAGTTTACGAGTTTCACCCGTTGAAAGGTCTCTAAAATGCCTATTTAGTAATGAGCTAAATTTAAATAATTCTATTAGCTGCGCTAATAACTCATCATTATTACTATGCCCTGTAAAAATAAGGTCTTTAACGAGGGAGTGCTTTTCATGCTCTAATTCTTGAGCTAGTAACTGTTTATGCGAATCTGAAGACACGAGCATAAGCTTATTAATACTACTTATACGCTTACCACTTTCGCACTTAGCTTCACCAACTAACGCAGCTGTCAGTGCAGATTTACCGGCTCCATTAGCACCTAGAAGCAGCCAATGTTCTCCTAGATTCACTTGCCAATCTAGGTTGCATATGTCGTAACGACTTTTGCCTTGCCCTTGTAAGTAACCATTAAATTGCTCAAGCGTAATTGACTGCACTAACTTTTCCTAATAAACCTTAAAACAGCAAGTTAACGCATATTAAAAGAGCTTAGCAAGCTTGTTATCTGCAAAATTAATTTATTTCACTAGGGCGTGTTGATCTTTGTGGATTGAAATTTGTTCAATCTAAGGGCGATTAAATCGCGGCGCGAGGTTTGTAACCTAGTGGGCTAAGTA
>NZ_WTKW01000175.1:0-8875 GCF_011378745.1 Pseudoalteromonas sp. Z1A6 | reverse complement strand
AGATATCAAGATTCTAAAACTGTGGCCAAATTTTATTGACCACTACATATGTATTTAAAATTGAAGGGGAGCTTTAACAATGAAGGTATAACATCATTAACTAATGGTGTTATTCAAGAATTGAGCACTCACCCTGAAAATACAATTAAGTTTGTGATTGTTAACTTAAAAGAGTTTGAACTGTTAACTTTAGATAGTCTTGATTCGTTAGAGGCCTATTTTGCGGGTGTAAAAGAACGTGGCTATCAACGAGTTGACTATATAAACATTAATATCATAGCTAAAAACATGTTTGAAAAAGTATGGAAAAATAGCGATGTAGAAGTTAATTTTTACAAAGATACTGAAAGCTATTTATTAGTGCATCCAAGTGATAGTTATATAAAACAGAACTGGTAATTAATATGAGTATTATAAACCGCTACTGAAGAGGGCTTATAATACTCTCTAAACACCCTTTATAGCGCCTTGAAAGGTTTAAGCACATATCGTTTTTAAGTCTGACTTTATAATCGCCACTGTCAGTAGGCATCAGTTCGCAGATAGCTTGTTTTCTTACCAGCGTTGAGCGATGAATACGAATAAACCCTTCTGGCTCTAGCTGCTGTTCAATATTTTTCATGGTTTCGCGGTGTAATACCGGTGTACTACCTTGTGTAAAATGTAGCTCTACATAATTGCCAGCACCATTAATCCAAATAATATCTTTTATATCAATTAGCCTTACCTTACCTACATCTTTAACTACGATATGTGATGATGGTTTTTCGGTTTGTGTGCTTTGTTGATATTTACGCTCGGCCGCGCTTGCAATCGGGCAAAGGTGAATCAGTTTATCAAAGCATTTATCAATACGTGGTGCAGTTGAATCTACTATTAAAAAATCAACAGCGCCAACTTCAAAAGCAAAACTCGCAAAATGACCCGACTGGGCAATAATGACTAACTTAAGCTTTTTAGCGAGCTCCGTTAAATGCACTATTTGCATAGGGTCAGCCAGATTAGTTAGTTCGTAAAACAGTACGTTGTATTGATCTGTATCTATCTGATCTAACCTGTTTGCCTGAATAAAAGATTGAGATTCAAAGTGTCGGTGCTCTTGCACGCGCTTTGTTAAAAATGTTGCAAACTTAGTGTTACTAACAAAAGTTAATGCATGAAAAGAAGCGACCATTATTTTATATCTCTTGCTGTATATAATAATAAAGACCGTGCTTAGCGGAAAAACTGTTATGAAAAGTACAATATATTTATAAAATAATTGTGACGTACTAATTCATCCCATCAAACTAGCTATTCATACCAAAGATTACGCCTAATAAATAATGCCCGTAGAGGGTTTAAATAAATCCCCTTACTGTAATCCGCGAAGTAACTATTTAGTTACAAAAATAACAATTCAGGGGAATTATATGACATTAACTAACAAAGGTAGCGCGCGATTATTTAAAAAATCGTCGTTAACAGTTGCGCTAAGCAGCGCGATACTTGCAAGCTTTTCATTTCAAGGTGTTGCTGCAGAAGATGACGAAATTACTAAAATAGAACGTGTACAAGTTACAGGTTCTCGTATCAGCAAAGCGAAGCTTTCTCAACCAGCACCTATTGTAACAATTACAGCCGAAGATATCGCAAAAGGCGGCACCCCTGATTTGGGCAGTATCTTGGCTGAGTTACCGTCGATAGGCGCAACAGATACATTAGTTGGCAATAATGACAGTAATGCGGCAGCAGGCGTTAGCTCTGCTGATTTAAGACGTTTAGGGGCCGCAAGAACACTTGTTCTAGTAAATGGTAAGCGCCATGTAGCGGGTGCACCAGGTTCATCACAAGTCGATTTAAATACGATACCTTCAGCACTGATAGAAAGAATTGAAATTATCACAGGTGGTGCATCTGCTATTTATGGCTCTGATGCTGTATCGGGTGTTATTAATGTTATTTTGAAAGATAATTTTGATGGTTTACAATTTAATGCATCAGTTGGTAATTCAACAGAGGGTGTAGGTACTGAAAACCATAGCTTTAGTGTTGTAGCTGGGACAGATATTGCTGGTGGTAAAGGTAATATAACATTCTTCGCAGGCCAAGACAGAGTACGCCAGGTTTTAGCCAATGATTTACGGCAAACAAATGCTTATGGCACAGTAGATAACCCATTAAATACTGGTGAAAATGATGGTATTCCAGATCGTTTAACAGTGCCTAATGTGCTTTCTGAAAGAATAAGTGAAAATGGTGTAATTAATCCATTTGGCGATAGTGGAAGTATCTATACTTTTAATAATGGTGGTAGAGCTGAGTTAATGCCAGCACGGGAAGCAAGCGGTAGCTTTGCTTTTGGTAATTTCCCTGATGGTTGTGAATTTTGTGCTAATACACAAGATTATGAAAATGTATTACCAGAGCTTGAAAAGTTAACACTTGGTTCTACATTAAATTATAACCTTACAGATAATCATACATTTTATAGTGACTTTAAATTTGTGCGCACTGAAGTTGAGCAGCAATTTCAGCCATCTTTTGAATTCGGTGGTATTTTCATTGATGTTGAAGATAATCCATATTTAGATAGCAACCTTCGCCAGCAGCTGCTTAGTGAAGGTACTACTAGCGTTGAAATGTCTAAATTTTTTGGTGAGCTAGGAAACCGGAGCGCAGATAATAAACGTGAGTTATTTCGTGTTGTAACTGGGCTTAAAGGGAACTTCACTTTAAGTGAGACGGACGTTGATTATGATTTTTATTATGTTTACGGCCAAACAGATAATCGCCGAAAAACGCTTAATGATTTAATTCCAGATAATTTGGTTGCTGCACTTGATGCCGTGATTGATCCTGCTACAGGTGAAGCTGCATGTCGAAGTCAGGTACCTAGCTTACAAGGTGAAGGTTATAGTGATCCTGCTAGTGTAAATGGTGGCGCTTGTACTCCATACAATGCATTTGGCTTTGATCAAGCCTCAGCAGCTGCTAAAGATTATGTATCAGCAGATGTTACTCGTACAGATACAATTACCCAAGAATTTATTGGCGGCAGTATAACGTTTGATACAGGTGAGTTTTTTGAGCTTCAGGGCGGCGCAATTGGTTTGGCTACCGGTTTTGAATACAGAGAAGAAACTTCAGAAAGCATTACTGATGAGTTTACAAAAGCTGGATTCTTATCAAACGCGGCTACACCTGATGCATACGGTGAGTTTGATGTAACCGAAGCATTTATTGAAATCAACTTACCTCTATTAACTGATGTAGCATTTGCAAAAGAGTTAACTCTTGATGCAGCTTACAGAACAGCTGATTATTCTCATGCAGGTAACGCTGATGCGTGGAAAGTTGGTTTATTGTATCGCCCTATTGATGATGTTCGTATACGTGGTACCTATGGCCAAGCTGTTCGTGCACCGAATATTACTGAAGCATTTGATCCACAATCACCAGGCTTTGCTAATATAGCAGACCCTTGTGATGCTGATCGCATTAACGATAATCCAAATCGTGTAGCTAACTGCGCAGCACTAAATATAGATTCAGGTTTTCAAGCTAACGATAACGTAAGTGTAGATCTTATTAGTGGTGGTAACCCTAATTTAGAATCTGAAACGTCAACGTCATTAACAGCAGGAATTGTTTGGACACCAAGCTTTTTTGAAAACTTTTCATTAACAGTTGATTACTATGATATTGAAATTGAAGACGCAATTTCTTTTATCGCAGCGCAAAGCGTGATTGATAACTGTGTTGATGCTGCAGGTGGGCCAGATGCTGCGTTCTGTTCGCAAGTTGATCGTGATTCAGGTACTAATGATATTGCACTAGTTCGTTCTGGGTATTTAAATGCAGCATCAATAACAACAAGAGGTATTGAAGCTGATTTTGATTATGATATGAGCCTTACTGATTATTCATTAGAAGGTGATTTGAAGTTTAACTTATTTGTAAATCACCTGCTTGAGCTTGATGTTTTTGAATTCCAAAATCTTCCTGATACAGTAAATGTTGAAGACGGGGAAGTTGGAGACCCAGAGTGGCAGGCTCGCTTTTCTGCTGTATACAAGTACAACGACCTTACACTTAACTGGACTACTCGTTATACAGACCGCTCAGCGCGCTTTGATTTATCACCAGACGGTGATATTGAAGAGGATTTACAGCCTGGTTACGTCGGTTCTATTATAACGCATGACATCTCAGCAAGTTATAACGTACTTGATAATGCACGTGTAGATTTTGGCCTTCGCAATGTAACTGATAAGTTACCTCCAGCATATATTTCTGCTAGTGGTGGTAATGAAGCTATTTATGATGCTGTCGGTCGACGTTTTTTTGCTAATTTTAGTATTAACTTTTAATTTTAGTGAGCATAGCTCACTAAAATAATTAGCTAGATTTACGTTGTGCATCTTAAGTAAGGAAAGGTGCTTAACGTCAAATCCCCCCTGCTTTTGATTATTTTGATAGGGGCGATCAACTCGCCCCTATTTATACAAGCTGTCATTCAAAAGTGATTACTTTAGTAAGTTAGACTATTTAATTGAGTGCACCAAAAATTACCCATCTAAATAACCGCATGCTACGACCCTACCTTTTAATTAAATTACTTTATTTAGGCCATAACAGAATATCTAATAGTGTAGCCAAAATTAATTTTTACTATAAATTCAGAAGAAAATAAGCCATAAATTAGTATTTATTATGGCTTCATCTATTCAGAGTAAATAGACTTTTATTAGATAAAAATATGTGGCGAAAATCCTGATAAGATTCTTACTCACGAAGCTACTAGGCTGAAAAAGACTAAAATTGAATATATATTACATTTATTCAATGATATGAAACTAATGTGCTACTTATGGTGGTATATAAGCATTGTACCCACTTAAACCAAAAACAACGCCACTGGTAACAGGGGCGTTGTCTAGTATGGGGAGGTGGTTAATATAGTAACCGAATCGCTAAGTTATTTAACGATTTATCCCTATTTGTGGCCTTCTTCATTGAGGGCTTTTTTTTTGCTAGCTTAGTCTAAGTAAGCCTTTAGCATCCAAACCAGTTTCTCTTGCTCTGAAATGTAATCGCTCATTAGTGAGGCTGTACCTTCATCGTCTGCATCACCAGCTTGAGTTAAAATATCACGCTGCATGTGAATTAATGTACTGTAACCAGCAAGTAGGTTCTCTACGGCTGTAACACCATCACTAATACCTTTAGCTTCTTTAATTTTACTTACTTCAAGGTAATCAGAAAATGCATGTAGTGGTGCGCCATCTAACGTTAAAATACGTTCTGCAACTTCATCTACTTTAAGAAGTAGTAAGTTATAAATCTCTTCAAACTTAACGTGTAGTTCAAAAAAGTTACGGCCTTTAATATTCCAGTGAAAACCACGCGCGTTCATGTATTGAATCTGGTAGCTACTCAATAATGTATTGAGTGACTTTATGATGTCTTCGCTTTTTGCACTGTTTAGACCAATTGCGTTTACATGTGACATAACTTGCTCCTTGAATAACCGTTGATTTGTGAACTTGTGAACTTGTGATAAGTATTACTAATTTCGATAAATTAGTAAAATCGTTTAAATGTATCTAGTTAATAGTTTTAACCTATTAGCTGTTTTTGATACCTATATTCACTTTAGACTATTAATAGAAGTGGGTCTGATTAATAAAAATACTACCCCTCAAAAGTAAATAAACCTCAAAAGTATATAAATCATGATCTAAAACAAACTTTATTCAAGGTAATAACTTAGCTATTTTTTTATTGATGCAGGTCAAAAATCATCCACCCTAACGGCGCATAATAATGTTGTCGAAATAATTAGGAGAGATAACATGCATGCAAAAACAGCAAAACAAAATAAAGCAGAGTTAATAGTGGTAGGAATTGCAGTCATCGCATTTGTACTTGGGTTAGTAGCGCACTTAGCGGGTGCAAGCTTTGCGAACTCAGATTTTTTTGGCTACATTGCGGCGCCGATTCCGCTTATATTGGCAGTGGTATTTTTAATTAGTTATAAAATAGCAGCCAATGCTGAGGATTAATCTTTCTCGTTTAAGCACTTTAAAATGTAATCGAGTACTTGGCGCGAGTAAATCATACTGGTATGGCTTAAATGAAACACTTTATGTTCGGCCATACCTTTAAGTTTGGTTTCATCTAGTAATACAGTGCCATCTGACTGGCTACCTTTGACTATTAAGGGCATAAGCCCAATAGGTAAATCGCCCGCAATACTGTAAAGCTTAGCTTTAAAAGGCCAATTACCATTTTTAGTGAGTAAAAATTCAACACTATTTTTTAAAAATGATTCAAACCCTTTTTGCTTCATTTTTTGCGCTATATGGCTGCCTTTATGTGGAGTACCCAGTGTAATTACCTTCGTAACATTCTGGCTAGCAGGGGAGTTTGCCTCTAGGTAAGCACGTGCAATAAGCCCTCCCATTGAGTGGCATACAAGCGCTGCCGGTTCGTTAGAAATACACTCATCAATTTGTGCAAATATGGTGTCGCGGTGAGGGTCGAGCGTATTATAGGTAATGTTTAATACCGTCATCCCCGATTCTTCAAGTCGTGAACAAAGTGGGCGCATAACAAAGCCAGACATATACAAGCCATGTAAAACAATAACGTGTTTAACTTTCATATGCTCCCTAATACCAATTTTATTAAAAACATGATCATTCTAGCGTATTAAATAATCCGCTACCTGCGTTAAAAATTATTTATATAGAACAACTATATGTCATAATTTTCGCCTTGTTATCGACTTATTTCCTTGTCGCTATAATAGATAACTAATTTAATGCAATTGGTATAACCTATCTTAGTTACATCAATTGCTGTGGTTTTATTTCAATATTGGTTGTATCTGTATTTACCCATACTTCACCATCTTGAATGGTAATGGCGAGCTTAATTCCACGATCAACCAAAGCAGCAAGTGCTTGTGTTGCTGCATAATCAAGGCTAAAAATACTTAGATTTTTAAATTCATACAATTTAGGTTGGTGTTTTTGCCACCAAATTGCTTGATTGTTTTCACCGTAAGTATATAGCACCACTTTTTTAGATTTATTACAGGCTTTTTTAAGGCGTTTTTCATCTGGTAAGCCAAGCTCAACCCACAGCTCTATCTCTTCACTATAGCTTACATGCCAAAGTTCAGGCTCATCATCAGCGCTTAATCCTTTAGTAAATTCTAAACCATCACAGCTATTTAGCGCAAAAGCGAGTAAGCGAATCATCAACCGTTGATCTGTTTCTGAAGGGTGTTGAGCCAAGGTTAAATTAAAATCTTGATAAACGTGGCGGTCCATATCGCTAAGCGATAACTGCACTTTCATAATGGTGGATTTAAGAGCCATAACAACTAATCTGAAAAAATTTGCGTCAGTATAGCGCAATTAAATGAATTGCCAGTTAAAATAGCGGTTAATTATACGTTAGGAGTTAAAAATGGCTATCCAGTGGTTCCCTGGGCATATGAATAAAGCCCGCAATGAAATTAAAGAAATAATGCCACAAATGGATGTGATCATTGAAGTGCTTGATGCGCGCATTCCCTACAGTAGTGAAAACCCGATGGTGGCAACCTTGCGTGAAGGTAAGCCGGTCATCAAAATTTTGAACAAAGCTGATTTAGCTGATCCTAAAATGACTCAAATCTGGAAAGATTATTTTGAGCAAGAAAATGGTGTTAAAGCGATTTCTTTTGGACATGATAAAGCAGCTGAAGTAAGTCGTATAAATGAGCTTTGTAAAAAGTTAGTGCCGCATAAAGTGGGTGCCGATAAGCAAATTAAAGCCATGATAATGGGTATTCCTAACGTGGGTAAATCTACGTTAATTAATGTACTGGCTGGACGTATAGTTGCAAAAACAGGTAATGAACCTGCGGTAACCAAAGCACAACAACGCATTAAGCTTGAAGACGGTATTATGCTTTACGATACGCCAGGTATGTTGTGGCCAAAAGTAGAGAATGAAAACTCAGGTTATCGCTTAGGCGCTACCGGTGCCATTCGTGATACGGCGCTTGAGTATGAAGAAGTAGCAAGTTACACCGCTGAGTACTTATTGCGTGCATACCCTGAGCTTTTAAAAGCGCGTTATAAAATAGACGAATTACCAGAAAGTGATTGGGAATTTGTTGAAATGGCGGGTAAAAAACGCGGCTGTATTCGTGGTGGTAACCAAATAGACACGTATAAAATGTCTGAAATACTAATCAACGAATTACGCGACGGTATTATTGGCCGTATTACGATGGAAACTCCGCAAATGCGTGAGGAAGAAGAAGTAATGGTTGCTGGTTTACGTGCCGCTGCAGAAGCTAAAAAACAAGCTAAAGAAGAAGAAAAGCTTCAACGCCGAGCGCGAGCTCGTAAAAACCGTCGTTAATATTTAACCTGAGTTCAGGTTATTTAATTAAAGTGATTTAGTTTTACTAAATTACAGACATAAAAAAAGCCCGTAAGGGCTTTTTTAGTTTCATATCTACCGTCACCGATATGAGCAATGTAGCAAGTAAAATAGTAGGGCGGTTACTCATCATCAACATCAAGGGGCGTTGCGGTTCATAACAAGTAACCATAGCTGTTTACGTGCGCCACACGTTGTTTCAGGGTCGAGAAACAAATCAATTCATTCCTTAACAAGTGGTATGCAATCCGTCTTGTTGATATTGATTATCAGTTAGATCTAACTGTCTGTCAACACCTAAATGCAAATAGTTCTTATTATTGTGATGCTTGTTTTTTATTCATATATAAATCGGCTAGTTAGCACTGCCATTTCATAAAAATGCTTATCTTGGTTAAGCAATTAAGAATAGATTTTTAATACTTATTAAATAATTTGATATGAATTT